>CAZVPY010000001.1:0-37968 GCA_964629135.1 uncultured Thermotogaceae bacterium
CGCAACCCCTTTATTTTATTCATACCCGTACATCAAGTACCGCTCCGAGACCATCTTGTTTTGGCAATGTCTGTAACAGCTGTGTGTTTTCCTCAAGAGCCTGGTCCATAACTTGCTTCATGACCGCGGTACCCATTTCAGCAGATATCTGCAAATTTTTCAGTTGCATAGCTGATTGGGTAATACCGGATGAAATACCATCTACACCCATTTAACCACGCTCCTTTCATTAAAGGGTACATAGATTTATCGACGAAAAAAAGACAAACTTAATTACCCATGACTTCTCTTTGGCAAATTTTTCGCTTAATGGTAAAATATACTAGTATCTATAAAAGAGGTTTACTCATGTCTGATAAAATTGTGATAATCGATGGATATATAGATGAACCTGCTCAATTTGGTGTACCTCCTTATATTTCACCAACTTGTCGTTATGCTTTTGGTTGCTATATGTTCTATGGTGTTACTCCTGAATATTATACCATTGACCAAATTAGAGAACATGAACTTTGGAATTACCTAAACAATTTTGACCATCTTGTTTTGATCGGTGGTGTTAGTGTTCCCGGTAAATACATTGGGGGTAATCCCTTAAAATACACAGAATTGGAAAAAATTTCTCAATATGCACCACATCCCCTGAAAATCTATAAAGGCCCTTATTCTTTGGGTTATACAAGTAAAGGGGGAAGAGATGCTCAAGTTATTGAACATCTGAGTAGTTTATATGATTGCCCTGTGACCGGCAATTTAGAAACCTTTTTATTTTACCTATTAAAGGGGGATCTTCCTGCAGAATCCATAGAGAAAGAAGAGGCTATTCTTGAAAAGATTATTCCATATGGCGCATCCGTCATTAAACAACATCCAAATTTTCCTGATCTAATCTGCGAGATTGAAGTCTCTACAGGATGCGAAAGAAATACCCATTGTTCTTTTTGTACAGAACCACTTTTTTACGGTAAATACCATGAAAGGATGCCCGATAAGATACTCAAAGAAATTGAAGAACTTGTCAAAAATGGTGCTAGATACTTCAGGTTGGGACGTGCAGCAAATATATTGGCATATGGATATACAGAAAAAGATAAAGATGGTTTATTTTTAAATCAATTATATACCGGCATTAGAGAAAAATGCCCAAAATTAGGTATGCTTCACACCGACAATGCAAATCCCGGATTTATACAAAACAATCCAATGATTTCAGAAAAAGCCATAAAAATAATTTCGCAACATAACACCACTGGCGATAGTCTATCTTTTGGCGTAGAAAGTTTTGACCAAACAGTCATTCATCAAAACAATTTGGCTATAGAACCCGATGGTATTATTTCCGCTTGTGAGACAGTTAATCACATCGGTGGTTTTTTAAAAGATGGCGTACCGGCATTACTCCCTGGAATTAATCTTTTATTTGGATTAATAGGTGAGAGTATCAAAACATTTGATATCAATTTTAATTACTTGAAGAAAATCATGGAAAAAGGCATTTTATTGCGGAGAATAAATATTAGAAAAGCTATGGTTTTTCCAGAAACTCCGCTTTACCGTTATACACAAAAACATAAAATCAAGTCCCATTCACGTGAATTCAGGAAATTCAAAGAAAAAGTTAGAGAAGAAATCGACAGGCCAATGCTAAAGAAAGTCTATCCCGCTGGAACATTAATAAATGATGTGATTGTGGAGTACAACAAAGGAAATATATCTTTCGGTAGAAAACTTGGTACATATGCAATTTTGATCGGTATTAGGAAAAAAATTAAACCAGGAACAAAAATAAACGTCAGGATTACCGAACACGGTTATCGATCACTTACTGGCGTCATTGAAAATGAGGATGGATGATTATGACCGAAGAAATTATCAACGAATTTGATATTTTCGCAATTCACATCAAAATCAAATGTATTTCACTTGATGAAGTGATTGTTGGCTATTTTTTCGGTAAAAAAAACACGAATTTGGAATACACTTTTCTTAATTTCCCTGCCTCTATACGGCAAAAATTACCAGATATCAACAATAACCCGCACCTTAATTTTAAAGAAGAGCTTAATGAAATATCGAATAAATTGATTCCCGACCATCCAGAAATCGTTGAGAGAAGTGCCAAATTAATGGATTACATTAATATTCAATTCAGGAAAATCGGAGGGCTAGAACGTTTCTCAAAGAGGCTTTCCTATTTATCTGAAGTGGACGAAAAAGATGAAATCAGCATGGAGTTATTGGGATTATTCGATAATTGGGTCGAAAAGAAGGAACTGCAATACACTGTCGAGTACTTTTCTGCTGAAAACTACACAAAACAAGTACTCGAAAGTGCGGAATTTTTTCCTGAAAAGGATAATATATCCAACTATCTTGATTTAACAAAAATGCCTGAATTTTACCCTCTGATTGACCCCATCCAAGGGATCTCTATTGATGCCTTTGAAGTTGGCATGTCATTAAAAATCACAATCCTTTCATATCCTGATGAAGAAACTGAGAAAATTATTAAAGAACACTATCATGATCATATTGACACCAAAGAGGGTTATTTAAAAACAATCGAAGCTGATATTGTATCAAAGGAATTGCTTTCAGGAAAAAATGACACTTATGTACTTGTAAAGGTTCGCTTATGTGAGGATATCTGCGCTTATTCGATCATGCTCAAATCTTTAAAACTCAGTCGAGACAGGATTTTTAAACGTAACTTATTACCACCTATACAAGATGAAGAGGAGAGTATCCCCTCTGGAGAAGAAAAGATTTTCCCAGGAAAAATAAAAAAGGAAACCAAAGTATTTTCAGCATTGAAAGAAAAAGCCAAATTTAAAATAACAGATTTGATTTTAGTTTTAATTATTGTAGGGGGGAGTATCGCATTAATCGCGTTATTAATAGACTTAATCTCAAAAAGATGAAACAAAAGGAAGTGTGATCATGAATAATGTCTATGGAATAGTACCTTCAAGAAGATTAGGAAGATCATTAGGGTTAAGTACCATTCCCGCAAGCACGTGTAGCTATTCATGTGTTTATTGCCAGCTGGGCAGGACTAGAAACATGACCATCGAACGCGAGAATTTCTTTAAAATCGATGATCTTGTTGTGCAGTTAGAAGAATATCTGGATAAAAAAGATGAATTTGATGTAATAACCCTTGTGGGAGAAGGTGAACCAACCCTATACGCGCAAACAGGGGAACTGATAAGAAGAATAAAACAGCTTTTTGATAAGCCTGTAGCAATCATTACAAATGGTTCCTTGTTTTTTTTGGACGAAGTCCGAAAGGACTGTATGCATGCGGATATTGTCATGCCAACATTAGATGCGTGGGATGATGATAGTTTCAGAACTTTAAACAGGCCATTTAAAAGCATCACCTTTGAAAAGATGTACAACGGCTTGCTGGAATTCAGAAGAGAATATAAAGGTGACTTTTATCTGGAAATCATGTGTGTAAAAGGAATCACTGACCAAGGGAATAACATGGTGTTGTTAACCGAAAAAATCAATGATTTAAAGCCTGACAAGGTATTTGTCAATACACCCGTCAGACCACCTGCCGAAGAATGGGTTGAAAGATGTACAAAAGAATTTGTAGAGAAACTACAAAAACAATTCAAAACAAACACAGATGTAGAAATACCTAATACAAATTTGTACAGTCATAATCCTGACCTTTATCAAGCGATAATCGAAATCATTAAACGCCACCCACTTGATCAATCAGGTATAGAAAAGTTCTGTAAAATTCGGGAAGAAGATTCTAAACAAATCGTAGGAAGACTATCTGAAGATACGAATGTAGAAAAAATTAAGTACGAGAATAAGGTGTTTTATAGAATTAAATCAAAAAAAGAGGTGAATCAGTGAAAGAAATCAACAACAACTTAATTTTGGAGGATAAATCCTCCAATCCTGCACCATTGGGTCTTTTAGGATTTGGGATGACTACGGTATTATTGAACTTACACAACATCGGTCTATTTCCGCTTGATAGTGTTATTATCGCCATGGGTATCTTTGTAGGCGGAATGGCGCAGGTATTTGCGGGATTGTTGGAATGGAAAAAAGGGAATACTTTTGGCAATGTTGCTTTTACAGCCTATGGTTTGTTTTGGTTGTCATTGGTTGGGATCTGGTTATTACCAAAGTTTGAAGGCATCGCTGCTCCGTCTGATATCTCAATGGGTTTTTACCTCTTATTATGGGGTATTTTTACTTTAGGAATGTTCTTTGGTACTTTTAAAACCAATAAGATCCTTCAGGCTGTCTTTTTGTCATTAGCACTACTCTTCTTTCTATTAAGTCTCTCTGACTTTCTCACTAGCACATTGATAAGAACGATAGGTGGATTTGTAGGCATCCTTTGCGGTAGCCTGGCCATCTATTTAGCGTTGGCTGAAGTTTTAAACGAAGCCAACAAACGAACAATCTTACCGATTTTTCCCGGAGAATAATCCATTCGGTATTCAATTCAGTAATTAAAAACGTTTAAAAAAGAAGAGGAGAGTGAATACCATGAAAAAAAAGGTGATGATGAACTTATTGATTTTGGTTATTACCGTGACAATTTGTTTTTCCCAGACCTTCATCAATAAAGAATATGAATTTGTTCAATGGAGTATGCCGGATAACTGGCCAGCCTATGAAGGTAGTTTTATGCCTGGTGTTGCATATTATAATGGAAAATTGGGAGCCGGGAATGAAATCATTGAAGGCGCTGTTTTCTCAGTAGTTACACAACAAGGATTTGCAAGCAATATTATCTCTGAAATGAAAAATGACCCCTCGACTGATTTGCAAATTGAAGCAGAAAATTTTTTAAACGGTATGAAGAGAAACTACTATGAGGGCTTGATTGATGACAACGGTAAATCGATCTGGTTTACTTTAAGCTTTTTCCCTGCTACAAACCAATATTCGGAATTCATGATTTTTGCCATAGCCAATGGACCTGACATGAATAGAGATAAGGCTATTTTAAACCATATCATTGCATCTGTGGATGTTGTTGAAAAAGATACAGTAGTTCCTGATTCTGAGTCTGAAAAACCGTTGATGACACTTCTTAACTCAGAAAATAACATTTATTTACCAGCTTCCACTATTGAATTTGAATATGAAGTTCAGGAAGACCTTTTAAAGGGAAGTCCTTGGATTGGAATTGTTCCCTCAAATATTCAACACGGGAATGAAACTGTAAATGACAAACACGATTTAAGTTTTGTTTATATCAACTCAGGTAAGGATAGTATTTCGCTAACGGCCCCCTCAGAAGAAGGCTTTTACGATTTGAGATTACACGATTCAGATTTTGGCGGAAAGGAACTGGGATACATTTCATTTGAAGTAAAAAAAGAAATTAAGACGTTACCCGTCATAACAACTAATAAGAATGTTTATAGACCTGGAGAAGAAATAAAAGCTACTTTTAAAAATGCCCCGGCAAAAACAACAAGGGATTGGATAGGTGTTTACAAAGAATCATCGGATGAATCCGGTTATTTGTCTTGGCAATATCTTGATGGGAATTCAGAAGGTGAATTGAGTTTCATTGCACCTCGCGATGAGGGTGATTATAATCTTCGCATGTTTGATGATGACAGCTATAATACCATCGCTATGAGTGAATCAATTAGAGTTAGCAAAGAGGAGAGTACAAGTTCTATTGGTGACAAAGAAGTGCTCTTTATAAGCGATTATGCTTTTTGCTCAGAAATAAGTGATGGTAAACCAGTTGACAGCAAACAAAGATTCTCAAAAAAAGATGAAAAAATCTACATTCACCTTACGATTGAGGAATATCAAAAAGAACATACATTGTCTTGGGAATGGGTACAACCGAATGGTGAACTGTTTGATACACTTAATCTTGATTTAGAAGCAGCTGCTGATTTAGGTTACAAAACCATTCGAGATTACTTTGTTTGGTCCTGGTTAAATACTTCATCTTTGGATGATTCAATGAAAGGTATTTGGATAATAAACGTTTACGTTGATGATAAGATTGTTCTGACAAGACAGTTTGTGTTTGATTGATTTGAAATTTTGAGTAAAATAAAAAGGGCTGAGTCAATCCAGCCCTTTTTATTTTTTTGATTTATTGAAATCAATGAAGACTTTCCACCACATTCTTCAACCAAGAGCCCTTTTTATACCGTTTAATCAGCACAAAAAATTTCGTTGTTTCTTCAACCATACACAATGAATAAACTACCGGGAAAGGCCAATTTAAAACAAGACCTGCAATAGCTGTCACTGGAATACCGATAAGCCAAAGACAACCGGCTTCAACATAAAAGGAAAACTTAGTATCCCCTCCAGCCCTCAGGATTCCTACAATAAATAATCCATTAAGAATTTTTATCGGTGAATAAAGCATGGACAATCTTAGGAGAAGGATAGCCAGCTTTTTTACCTCTTCACTTACAGAAAAAAGGTTAACAAATTGAGGGGCAAAAACAATCATTGGAATTACAAAAAGAACAACTAAAAATAGATCGAGATAAATGATCTTCTTTGATATTTCTTTAGCTTTTTTAAAAGATGATTTCCCTAATTCTTGTCCTATAATTACTGCGGCTGCGTTTGACAACGCCATTAATACTGCAAACGAAAACCGTTCTATACTGTTCATAATCCTGTTAGCAGCCAAAAGGCTTGTCCCCATATAGCTGTAAATGATGGTGTACATGGAAAAACCTGTAGACCAAAACAATTCGTTTAATACTGTTGGGGTTGTATATTTTAAGAAGCGTTGAAAGAAAGATTTTGATAAGCTTTTAAAATGCTCAATATGCACTCTCCCGGGATATTTCTTCCCATAGATAATGCATAAAATCAACACCATTTCAAATAATCTAGACAATAATGTACCAATACCTGCTCCCTGGATTCCCATTTCTGGAAAGCCAAAATTACCGAATATCAGTGAGTAATTAAGGAGAACATTTAAACCGATTCCAATCATACTGACCATCATAGGAATAACAGCTTTTTCGGTATTTCTTAAGACAAAAGCATAGGTCATGGTAATCCCGAAAGTAATAAAGCTGAAACTGATGGCGGATAAATACTTTGTTCCTTCAGTGATAACAGCTTGGTCTGGAGAAAATATCCTTAAAGTACTTTCAGGAAAGAAAAAGGCTAACACAAAAAAAACAGCTGAGAGGATCAGGGAACAGGAAATCATTAAAGCGGTAGTACGAGAAATATTAAATTCCTGCTTTGTCCCCCAAAATTGCGCGATAAAAATAGAACCACCCGAAACAAGCCCAAACATAACTACGTTGAAAATAAAGAAAAATTGATTAGATAAACCAACAGCAGATATGGAAACTTCCCCAAGTTGCCCAATCATTAGCATGTCCACAAAGTTCATACTACTTAAGATAATTTGTTGAATCGCTATTGGTAATGCTACGCTAAAGAGTCTTCTATAAACATTCATGCTGGATTTTAACATAAAACAAGGAATATAATAAAAAGGTTATGTTATTTGTTCGTAAACAAAAATAATTTTAGGCATCTGCATCAATTAAGTTCTGCTCTTCGTGATATAATTGGTAATAAGCTTATATTTTGGTGAAAAGGTGTGTCAATGGAGTTTGATTTTTTTTCAATTAAAGTACTTGCAGAAAGTCAGTCATCAGACGAAATTATTTTAGGTTTTTTCTTTGGCAAAGTGGAAGGTCGTTTGGAATTCCAATTTATCAATTTTGCCAGAAGATTTAAAGATTTGGCAAAAATAGATCTCAAAGAAGATCTTAACGATTTTAAAACTGACCTTAACCAGATCTATAGAAAACTTATTGCCAGAAGTGGTGACATCATTTCAAAAACAAATGATTTTTCCAATTACTTAAAAACTTATATCAATAAAAACGGCGGAAGACTCGCTTTCAGCAATAAACTCAGTGTTATTATTGAGAATAAAGATTCTGAAACGGTAAGAACTTTACTCAGAGAACTATTTGATGAGTGGACGAGTGATGTAAAAATCAGATTTAACTGGGGTTGCTCAACCTATAATGAGATGAGTTTGGAAGAGTCATCGAAAACTGAACAATCACTGGATATCCAGAGTGCCATTGAAAATACAAAAGACAGAAAAGATCTTTTAGATATGGCGGATTTTTATCCAATCGTTGACCCCATGGAGGGCAATCCTGTAGCAAGTCTTAAGGTTGGCGACTCAGTTTACCTGACGGTTGTAAATTTCAACGATGAAGGCGAAGAAAAGAGGCTCATTAGCAGCTATCCAGATAAATTTAATGAAAAAGGAAAAAACATTAAACCATTTGAAGGATATATTACTGCTATGGAGTATTGTTCAACGGAAAAAGGAACTGTATTACTGAAGGTACTAATTGATGAATGGTTTGTGGCAAAGGCAATTATTATGTCCAATATACGAATAATGCAGAAAAACCGTAAGAAAAATTTGTTAAAACAGAATGCAGTGAATCAGGATAATATACCTGATAATTTAGTCAAAAAGTCCGAGAAAAAAAATGAACACGAAGATGGCATTACCAGAGAAACAATAATTGACCGTCTTATCATATCATCTTTAATCGCTCTCATCGTCATCGTTGTTTTAATCATTGTATTCATTTTTTTATGAGGTGAGCAAATGGCAAAAATTTTTCACCCTCACAAGGCTGATTATTTACCTTCAAAAAAACATTATTTGTTAAGAGCGGGTTTTAAAGGTATTCAAAATGAACTTGATCGAACAATGCTAAATCTTACAAATGAAATCTATCTTGAAGCTATACCTTTGGTTGAAGCTCAAATTGCTCATCTAACAATACCTGTTGTTAATGTTAGCAAAATAAAAATACCTAAAAAATTCAAAGGGATAAACCAAATCACCTATTTTATTTCTACCATTGGAAGAAAGATTGAAGAACGTATTGAAAGATACAGCTATCTGGGAGAAACAACGAAAGCTGCTCTATTAGATGCATGGGCTTCAGAATCATTGGAAGAGTTAAATGAAAATTTTGATAAAGCTCTTCGAAAAAAACACCATAAAGGTACTATGCGCTTTTCTCCTGGCTATTCTGATTTAAACCTGACTGAAAACAAAAAAATCATTGATTTACTTGAATGTCAACTTGTTAGCGCACACCCAATTTCCGGTATGCTCTCACCACAAAAAAGCACGGTATGTATGATAGGATGGTATTAGCAAATACCATATAAAGATAAAGGAGTTTATATGAAAGTAATCAAAAAAGAAAACCAAACAGAATTTATCAGTGATCTTTTAAATTCCCGTGAAAACACCGTTTCTTTTGAGGTTTATCCACCTAAAAAAGGACAAAAAAAGCAATTTGAAATCATCAAAAACACAATCAATCGTTTACAGGACCTCCACCCTGATTTTATTAGCGTCACTTATGGTCCTGGTGGAACAAACAAGGGCAAAGCGGTGGATATTTCAGAATACATTAAACAACACGATGTCAAACCGTTGGCTCACCTGACGTCAGTGGGCTACACAAAAGAAGATATTCCACCTCTATTAGAGAAATTGCATTCCATAGGGGTTAAAAACATATTGGCTTTAAGAGGCGATGTTCCACAAAATGTGGTTTTTCCTCACGGTGCTTGGTGTGATTTTCGATATGCCAAAGACTTGATCAATATGATAAAAAAGGATGGTAGATTTTGTATAGGAGCTGCTGCCTATCCTGAGGGACATCCTGACTGTAAAGAATTAAGAATTAGCATCAATCATATGAAAGAAAAAATTGAAGCCGGAGCAGATTTTTTTATTTCACAGATGTTTTTCGACAACCAAATCTATTTTGACTTTCTTGATCGCGTTAAGAATGCAGGCATTCATAAACCTATCATACCCGGTATTATGCCGGTTTTAAGGGCAAAGCAAATTAGTAAAATCCTCAGCTTATCTGATGCCTATGTTCCTAAAAAAATGGCAGAGGCCATCAAACTTTACAGTGATAATCCACAATCCATGGAAGCTTACGGAATTGAGTATGCATTGAGACAAATTGACGGATTAAAGCGCCAGGGTATCCGGCGATTTCATATTTATTCAATGAATCGTTGGGAACAAGTTACTAAAATTGTCAAATTAGCTCAGCTAAAATAGGGGGAATGTCAATGACGAGAATGGAATTTTTAAAACGACTTGAGGATGGTCCTTTATACTTGGACGGATCATACGGTGCTCAGTTTTTCAAAGCTGGTTATACTGATATTCCCGGCGAAATGTTGAATTTAAAAAAACCCGAAGTAGTATATAATTTGCAAAAAAAATACATTCAAGCAGGTAGCAATATTTTACTTACCAATACTTTTAGTGCTAATCGTATAAAACTTGCCTCATTAAAAATTGAAGAATACATTGAGGAAATTAACAAACAAGGGGTTTTGTTGGCCAAAAAAGCGGCAAGCAACAAGGCTTTTGTTTTTGGCGATATTTCCTCAACAGGAGAATTTCCACAACCGGTCGGAAATTTATCTTCAAGAAAGATCTATGAAGCCTTTTACGAGCAAGCTAAAATATTGGATCAATTTGGTGTTGACGGATTTATTGTTGAAACGATATCTGATCTAAAAGAATTGAAATTGGCAATTCTTGCTATTCGTGAAGTTAACAGCGAAAAACCTTTAATCGCTCAAATGACATTCGAAAAAGCCGATCACCACTTACAATCTACAAGAAGCGTTACAGGAACACCCGTTGAAGTCTTTGGAAATTTGATGAATGATTTGGATGTAGATGTGGTAGGAATTAACTGTACTTTGGGGCCAAAAGAAATCTATTCTGTATTTGAAAAACTTACACAAATCACCGAAAAACCACTGAGTGTTGAACCGAATGCAGGTGATCCTGATCTCGTGAATGGTCGTCTCATGTATCGTATGACCCCTGATGAATTTAGTGTTTACGCAGCAGATATGGTCTTTCAAGGCGCTTCAGTTATTGGGGGGTGTTGCGGAACCGGCCCTGAACACATAAAAGCATTAAAAATCCTTGTGGATAAAAATCCTGATTTTGTTTATCATGAAGGTAAAAAAAGAGCCCAAGGCACTTACCAGTTGAAGGATCAAAAAAGTTATCTTTCATCAAGGACTCAATTGATTTCTGTTGAACCCTTCACTCCAATAGGGGAAAGAATTAATCCAGCATCACAGAAAACATTTCAAGATGAAATCGAAAAGTATGATTTTAAACGGATATTAGACTTGGCAAAAGAACAAGAATTGGAAGGGGCAAAATTATTAGATATTAATTTTGGCATAGAAAAAATTTTGTCTCCCAAGCACTTTCAACAAATTGTTATTGATTTGGATAAAATTTCCTCACTCCCACTATCATTCGATATTCAAACAAATAAATATTTAGAAGAGGCGCTTTTTGAATACCCTGCAAGGCCTCTCATTAATTCCGCCAGAGTAACTGAAAAAAGTCTCAAACGTAAAGCATCACTCTTAAAAAGGCATGGCGGCATGTTAATCCTGCTTGCTATGGGGAAAAAGATACCCGAAACAGCTGAAGGACGTTTTCTTCAGATCATGGAAGGTATCAAAGAACTTGAACTCCTTTCCATTTCCAGATCAAGAATATTAGCTGATCCGCTGGTACTTTCCCTTGGTGCTGATAATAATCCAGCAATTACTCTAAAAACCGTTGAAATGCTTCATCAAGAGGGCATAAAAACAACAATGGGTTTATCGAATCTTAGTTTTGGAATGCCTGAGCGTAAAGCAATTAACGCAGCTTTTCTTGCACAATCCATTAACAGGGGACTAGATAGCGCCATCATGAACACGGGCGACAAACAACTATTCTCAATTATGAAAGGATCACTAAAATTAAGAGGACAAGATTTGATAGAGCCTCAAAAGGTTGATACCAAAAATCCATTTGTCAGTTCTCTTTTAAACGGTGAAATTAAAAAACTTCATCATTTAATTGATGAAGAATTAAAATCAAAAAGCCCTTTAGAAATAAGTCAACAGGTATTGGCAAAAGCCATGAATGAAATTGGTGAACTATATGCAGATAAAAAAATATATCTTCCCCATTTAATACTGGCTGCTGAAACCTCGAAACCAATATTCGAGCGGTTGAACGCTCTTTCTGATACAGCCATTCAATTTGTTGGAAGGGTTATTTTAGCAACTGTTGAAGGGGATGTACACGATATTGGGAAAAAGATAGTTGGTACTGTGTTATCCAGCGGAGGTTTTGAAATAATAGATATTGGAAAAGATAGAACTTCTAATGAAATATTAGATGCTGTGAAGAAACATCAACCGGATATACTGGGTTTATCAGCAATGATGACAACGACTGTGGAAAAAGTAAAAGAGGCATCTGACCTTCTCAAAAAAGAGGGGATTGATGTAAAAATTATTTCAGGTGGTGCCTCTATGAATAAACGATTAGCCAAAGAATTTGGTTGCCAAGGATATTCAGATGATGCTTCGGGAGCTTTAAAACTATGCAGAGAGTTATTAAAAATCGAATCATAAGTCGATAATACTTTAGAAAATCATCCGTTTCCCGATAATGTTATAATGATAATGTGTAGAATAACAAAGGAAATAATTTGATTCTGTGTTATTCCGTATAGATTGAATATGAGGCGATTTAATGAGGGTCAATCCTCCAAATAGTTCTATCGATAAAGATAAAAAAGCCGAAAAAGCAAAAAAGAAAAAGTTAAAAGGTTCCTCTTCAAAAACTGAAAACACTGATACTTGGTCAGGCTTTATTGATATGTTGGGAGAGGTAAAGCTCGATCAGATTGAGGAAGAGGCCAAAAAATATCTTCAATATGTCTTAAGTGCTGGAAATAGATTTTCCAGATCCCCTACACATAGGCATTTTCAAGGTTATCGCGATGCGTTAAAAAAATTTTTACAGTTTATAGAAAAAGGACTCTATAAAGTTAAAGAAGACATGGGAATGGATGTTGATTATCCAAAATTGTATATGGTAGCGGAAAAAGTTGACGAGAAAATACATCATCTGGCGGGACTTCTTATGGACAATGAAAAAAACACCATGAATTTTGCAGGAAAGGTCGAAGAGATTAACGGTCTCGTTTTAGATTTATACAGATGATAAACTCAACGATTATAGTAGATATCATAAAAGAAAAATATAAACCAGAGTTAAAAAAGCTCCGTTCATTGGCTGATTCCAATCTGATCCCCGCAATTTGCATAAGTGGAACTGATGAAAAACTATTAAGATTTATTATGGAGTTGTTTTTAACTGAATATGAGAAAAAGACTTATAGCGAAATTTCCAACAGTAATGATTTCTATGAAATTGTATCAGATTCCGGAACAATAAAAATTGATGATATTCGAAAACTGATTAGATTTTCAACACTGAAAAAAGAAAAACTTAAGCATAAATACACCGTTATAGGAAACATAGAAAAAGCCAATATATATGCACAAAACTCTCTTTTAAAGGTCATTGAAGAACCCGGAAATGATACGTTGTTTCTTTGTTCTACTTGTTTTTATACTACTTTGTTAAATACAATTAGAAGCCGTTTGTTCCGTATTAATATTCCAAACAAGCCTTTAAAGGATTTAGAACCCTATTTTTGCGATGAAATCAGGTGGTTGGCAAATATTTCTTTTGATGTTTTGATTGAATTTTCCCAATTGCCAAAAGAGAAACAAAAAGGTTTAATTGCCTCCCTCAGAAACAAAAATTTAGCTGAAATAACTGAGGATTTCATAAGAAGTTGTGGTGAATACGAATTGGAAATTGAAAAAGGTGTTTGTTTAAAAAACACAGCATTAAAAAGACTATACGGCTTAATTTTCTTTGAAAGATTATTAAAGGATATCTTGCTTCACTCATCAGAAGAAGTCAAGCAGCTGTCGCTTTCTTTTAAATCAATCATCAACAAAAAAAGTCTGTATAAGGGGATTAAAGAAAACAATACAACTACAAATTTTAATAACGCCTTTTTTAAAGAGCTTTTTTCATTAACTGAAAAAATCCTATATATCATGCTGAACTTTCAGGAGGGGGCTTTATTAGGCTCTCTTAGTTATACCCAACTGACAACACTTTGTCTTAAAAAAAACTTGGTATTAAAAAAAACTAAGATGCAAAGGTATATTGCTTTTTTAGAGGAAATTAAAAACTCTACACAAATATCGTTAAACAGTGAACTACTAATGATTAATTACATCATATTGACACAGAAAATATTTAAAGAAAGCGAGTGAAAAGATGGGAATGATTGCAAAGATTTACGAGGTGGAATTCCTTGAATTTGGAAAAAAATATTACTTCTCATATGAAGGACAATTAGAAAGAGGTACAAAGATTTTGGGTATGAGTTTCTTTGGACTTGATGTGGGAAAAATTATAAAGGGACCTGAAGAAGTCGATGTAGAAAAGTTAAATTTCGAAGTTAAGCCTCTCCTCAGACCTTTAACAAAAGAAGATCTTGAAACTGAACAAAAAAATAAAATAGATTCGGACAAAGCTTACAATATCTGTCAAGAAAAAATCCACTCCCTTAAGCTGCCCATGAAATTGTTAAAAGCTCAGTATATGTTTGATCGCTCAAAACTCCTTTTTTACTTTAGTGCAGAAGGCAGGGTCGATTTTAGAGAATTGGTCAAAGAGCTTGCGCATTGCTTTAAAACACGTATAGAACTTAGACAAGTGGGAGTGCGTGATGAATTAAAGTTTATCGGAAGCATCGGCATGTGCGGACAACCAGTTTGTTGCAGAAGATTCAAGCGAGAATTTGATAAAATTACCCTTAGAGATGCAAAAAGGCAGCAAATGATGATTAATCCTGCAAAGATTTCTGGGCAATGTAAACGGCTACTATGTTGTTTGAAATATGAACTAGATAACTATGAAGAGATATTGGCTGATATACCGGATCCGGGAAGTGTTATTCAATATAACGAAGAGGTTTGTAAAGTTATGGGATGTAATATATTCAAAGAAATTGTTTCTGCTTCAACAGATGACGGTAACAAACGAGAGATTCCTTTTGACTATTTTAGAGAAAGAAAGGATTCTGTTATATCAAAACCAGTTTCATCTGATGATGACCTTGAAGAATTACCTGATGAAGATGAGGAATGATAGATGTCTGAAATAAAAAACGACCATTATTATTCTAAATCACCTAAATCAAAATTAAAGGTCAAACATACAACCATTCAGTTGAAAAATGGTCACAGTTACAAATTTAAAAGTCCATCTGGGGTTTTCGCTTACGGAAAAGCAAACAGAGCCACAGAATGCTTTTTAAACAACGTTAAAATGACGGGAAAGGATTTACTGGATCTCGGGTGTGGGTATGGAACAGTAGGAATAGTCACGAGAAAAGAAAACCCCTTCATTCGTTTATTTATGAGCGATATCAACGAAAGGGCTGTTAGGTTTGCGAAAGAAAACGCTTTAAACTACAATCTTGATGCTGAAATTAAGTGGGGTAATCTATTTGAACCCTGGAAGGATTACATGTTTGATATGATATTTTTTAACCCACCACTGGCAGCTGGAAAAGAAGTTTGGATGGATGCAGTCAAACATTCTTATAATCATATTAGAGAAAACGGAACTATTCAAATTGTAGCTTACCATAATAAAGGCGGAAAGAGAATCATGTTGTATATGAAAGAAGTCTTTTCAAATGTAAAAACCCTCGTTAAAAGTGGTGGCATAAGAGTCTATTTATCTGTAAGGTTAAACCAATGAAGAAAACGGTCGTCTTCTTTTACGTATTATTGGGAATCATTCTCACTGGAATCCTTTTATTTCTTCTGTTAGAAAGAGAAGAAAAGCTAAAAATAAGCTATTCGATTCAAAACACAAATAGCATTCAAAACCTTGAAAATAATGCTACCATATACGAAGGGATTCTAAACGATACTCGTTTATCCATGAGCCGTTTAGATTATGAGATTAATTATTTTGAGACTCACACAGATTTTGAAAAACTTTTAAATAATACAGTAAAATCCCGGGCATCAAATGTAGTAATATGCGATTTTGAAAAACAAGAGACCTATGAGGCGTTTTTAAGGACAAATAATTATACTTCACCATTATATATTACAACTTATGTTGGTGATAGGATTATTGATAATCAGCAGAAGGACATACTTTATCTTTTTCCGACTTCAGAAGTAATAGCGAATGCCATTAATCATTTGTTTGGTTTAAATGATAATCACAAAATTCTGTTAATCAACAATCAAGTAAATACACAAAGAAATGCCGTTTTTCAAGAACAGTTAAAGGGTCAAAAAACAACTGTAAAAGTTATAGAAGAAAATAAATTTCAAGAAACCATTAACACAATTGGTGATACTCTTTCCCAAGCAAATCCTGACTATATTTTAATTGACCTGAATGAAAAATCAACCATAGCATTATTAGAAAAGATTGTCGGCTTTCCAAGGGATAAAATCATCTTAATGTTTGAAAACACCAGTGATCGAGTTGCATATTATACTGGATCTAATTCTTATGGTGTAAATGGTATCACTTTTAAAAATCCTACTCAAATAAAGAAGTTTGATAACAAAACGAGTCTTTTAAAAATGGTCACTCAAACAATTACTGATTGTTTTATAGAATACAAAAAAACCGACATAAAACATTTAAAAGAATATTTGTATGAGAACCCTAACACACCGTTTCAACTTAAGGATCAATCCATAAGTACACCTATTTATAAAGTGACTTTTACGGATCAAGGGTTAAGGGTTATAGATAAAATGGATGCTTTGAAATGACAAGGGAGAAAAATGAAAGACAAAAAAAGATTTGTGAAACTAACGTATAATAGTCTAAGAATCATTTGGATCTTAATATATTTGGTTTATATGTTTTTCTACGGTTTTACGAGTTATAAATCTATCAATGAAAAACTATACGATCGAACAACCTACCTTGTGAATCTATTCAACACATTATATAATCAAAATGCTATACAAATGGTCTCTAATCCCGAAAATTTTAAAAGAGTCTTAGTTTCAGATATTGAAGGTGAAGTGCTACTTCAATATGGCGAACTCATACCGGCATTAACAAATTTAGAGTACAATGTTTTATTTAGACAATTGAAAACTGACAAGATTGCACTTTCAGACTTTTATTATGATCCCATCATTGACCAACCTTGCTTTGATATGGGTATTATTGAAAAAAACAGAATATACATTGGAACCCTTTCTGCTGAACAATTTCTACGTGATAATCTAGAAAATTTAGAATTGGATGATTTTCTGATTTTTGATTCTCAATTCAACGGGTATATTTACAAAAGCGGAAATATATCATCGGTTAATTACTTTAATAAAGCACAACTTAACTGGATTAATAATTCTTTTTTCTTAACCGATAATACCCTTTATTTAAGTCATTTGGAGAGACTGAATAATTATCAATTCATCACATATATTCCTTTCATGAAAAGCGTGTTCCCTTTATTTATTTATTCTGTCATTCCATTTATATTAGGGCTCATGACAATATTTTGGATAGAAATTTTGGAAAAAAGAGAAAGCAAGAGGAAACGATATGAGATGGAAAGACTAATCTCTCTGATTATTAAAGACAATAAAGTTCCAAAAATGCTACAAAAAGGCCATGATGACTTTAACAGTGATTTATTTAAAGAGCTAAATGATAAATTCGTCAATGCTGAAAAACAAAAAAAAGATATGAAAAGATATGTGGAGAGGCTTTCAACAAACTCTGAACAGTTATTGGAAGTAAAAAACGATTTGGAGTATCTGGAAAAATTCTTCTATAATCTGATGAATCAAGATCAGTTTGATTTTCAAGAAGCGATAAAAACACTTTTTAGAATCTCATTTGAAAAAACGGGAAGTTATAGTTCATTAAAATTGATGATCAATAATCAAACAGTCTTCAATCAAGAAAGAGAAAATGATTTATCCCCACCCTCGGGATCTAATGAAAATGCATTTAAAAGCTTGGAATTGGGAAAACATACCATCAAGTATTATTTTGATTCAGATCCCAAAAAAACTGGTGAATATTCAGATATTCGGAAGAGTATATTTGAAATCCTCTCCAGATATATTTCTCTGATCTATTCAGTAAAAAGAGGGTTAAATCCAGCTGAATTGAGCCTAACTAAAAACTTTTCAATTTTCATCGAAATGGTAAATCGTGAAATTGAAAAGGTCAAACGTTATCATGAAAAGGGTATATTGTTTTATTTAGATATAATCAATTATTCTCGAATCAAAGGAAAATACGGAATATCAGTCGCTAAGATTCTTCTAAAAAGAATATCAGAGATTATTATATCAAAAGTTAGAACAAGTGATATTGTTGGTATATACCGAGAAGGTACATTTTTGGTCTATTTTTGCAATTTGGATAAAAGTGATGCAAATATTAAAATCGAAAAAATCTGTAACACCATCTACAATGATGAGAAAATTAAACAAATAGGAATCAATTTGGAGATGAAGAGTTCAATTGTACCTGTTGAAATGGATATCCAAGAGTTTGACGATTTACTATTAAAGTGTCTAAAAACATAGAAAAAACGAAAAAGGAGCTTGCTCCTTTTTCGTTATACATTCAGCATTTTATCTATTCTACCTCTGTTAAAACCTACCATAACTTGGTTACCAATTTCAATAACGGGCACACCCATTTGTCCGGTTTTCTTAACCATTTTTTCAGCTGCAGACCTGTCTTTGGAAACATCGTAGTTTTTAAAAGGAATACCCAGTTCTTTAAAATAGCGCTTTGCCGATGTACAGTGAGGACAACTGGGAGTTGAATAAATGACAATCTTTTTGTGCATAAAAAACACCTCCATATATATACCCCCTAAGGGTATAATATTTGACGAAGTTTCTTAAAAAATATTTCAATATCGAGGAGAAAAAATGTCATATTCTGTCACAGAAATCCTTCAAAAAGCCAAAGCAATAATTGAGACAAATGACGAAATTGGTGGATATATTCAAATAAAAGGAGAAGTCGGAACATTTAAAGTCTACGGAAAACACGCCTACTTAAACTTGAAAGAAGAAAGCGCCTTATTAAAATGTGTATATTTTATGGTTCCAAAAGAAATTTCAACGACCATTAAAGAGGGAAGTATCGTTGAGGCTTATGGTTTTCTTTCCATATATGAAATGAGGGGCGAATTTCAGTTTTACATCAAATCTATGCGCGAAATATCCAAAGCAGGTTTCTTGATGATGGAATATGAAAAGATTAGAAATCAATTAATATCTGAAAAAGTCATTCCTAAATCCCCAGAAGAAAAAAAGTCTTTACCAAAATTCCCGCGTACAATTGGTGTAATCACTTCAAAAAATGGAGCTGCCATACAGGATGTGATTAAAACCATCGAAAGCCGATATCCTGAATGCTTAATTCAAATCTTTCATACAGGGGTGCAAGGAAATGTTGAAGAAGAAATAGTTGCTTCCATAAATAATGCCAATCGATCAAAATCTGATGTCTTATTGTTGGTTAGGGGCGGCGGTTCAATTGAAGACCTTTGGTGTTTCAATCTTCCTTCTGTAGTCAGAACAGTTCGTAATAGTTCTAAACCAATCATTGTGGGTGTAGGTCATGAAACAGATCACACGCTTTGTGAATATGCAGCAGATTATATTGGCTCAACTCCTACTTCAGCAGCTATGATTGCGACACCAGATATTGAATCCATCATCATAGCACAAAAAAGCGAACTCGAAAAGATTTCACTCTTGATTAAAAGAAAAAAAGCAGAACGGGAAACAGACCTGAATCAAACCATGAAGTTAGTACATCGATTGGACCCAGCAAAAGTCATTTCAAACAGACTGAGCAAAATAAATACACACTTAGAACGAATTACAAACGTCATTTATAGAAAAATAAACGAAAAATCCAATCAATTAATGCTCTTAAAAAAAAGCCTTCAACAACCGATAACCTCATTGAAATTCAAAAAAATGGAAACAGAGTTGATTATCAATCTTGAAAAAATAAAATCTAACGATCCAAAAAGACATCTAAAAAAAGGCTATTCCAGAATCGAAAAGGACGGAATTATTGTAAATAGTGTGGTACAATTGAAAACGGGAGATTCAATACAAATCTTTTTAAAAGATGGGAAGGCCCGTTCAGAAATACAAGAACTGATAAAAAAATAGATAAAGGGGATAAAATGGCAACGAAAAAAAAGATTGAAGAACTACTTGACGAGCTGGCATATATAACGAAAGAACTTGAACAAGATGATATTTCTTTGGAAGAATCAATAAAAAAATACCAATATGCTGTTGAATTGTACAAAAAAGCCCAAAAGCAACTAAAAGAATCGGAAATAAAAATAGAAGAAATCAGAGGAAGTCTTGAAGATGTATGAAAAAAAATCCGATCTATTTCTTAGACAGAACTTACTGGATGAAATCAAGGGTATGGATATATCTGAGTTACAAGACTATGCTTCTATAATTCGAAATGTTATCGTTGAAACTGTTAATCAAAATGGGGGACATCTTTCCTCGAATTTGGGAACTGTAGAATTGACTTTAGCACTGTATCGCGTATTTGATTTTCCTAAGAAAGACATGTTGGTATGGGATACCGGGCATCAAACATATACACACAAAATTCTCACAGGAAGAGCACCGTCATTTCAAACCATTAGAAAAAAGGGTGGATTAAGTGGATTTACAAATGTTTTTGAAAGTCCATATGATTCTTTTGGAGCAGGGCATGTTGGTACATCGATAGCAGCTGCTTTAGGATTTGAAAAAGCTAAAAAACTCTCCGGAGAACCAGGTGAAGTGATCGCGGTCATAGGAGACGGCGCTTTAACTTCTGGTAATGCATTGGAATCCTTAAATCAAGTTGTGGGACAGAAAAGTAATCTAAAGATCATCATTAATGACAACGGCATGTCCATTTCCGATAATGTGGGGTCTTTTGCCAATAATTTTTCCCTTATCAGAACGGGAAAAGGGTACAATACATTTAAAAAGCAATTGAAGACTTTCTTACATGAAACACATTTAACGGGTATAGAATCTATTCTTGAATGGATTCGAGATAACATGAAACATAATCTTTTACCGGATTCAATTTTTGAAGCCATGGGTTTTAAATATCTTGGTCCAATCGATGGTCATGACCTTGAAACATTAATCAGAGTCTTAAGCAATATTAAAGAGGGTTATAAAAAGCCCGTTGTTTTACACATTCACACCAAAAAAGGGTGTGGAATAGAATACGCTGAAAAAAAGCCTAATATTTTTCATGGAGTCAGTCCTCAAGAAAAAATCTTTGATGGTAAAAAAAATACCACACAACAACTTTCATTCAGCGATGCCTTTGGTTACACATTGGCAAAAATTGCAGATTATGACGAAAAATTAGTTACCATTACTTCAGCAATGGATATCGGTACAGGACTTTATCATTTTAAAGAGAGTTGTGAAGAAAGATTTTTTGATTTAGGAATCACTGAACAAAGTTCCTTGGTTTTTGCCGCTGGTCTGGCATTAAAAGGGTTTCATCCGGTATATGCAGTTTATTCAACCTTTCTTCAAAGAGCATACGATCAAATCATTCATGATATCGCCTTGCAAAAAATCCCAATGATAATTGGTGTTGACAGAGCGGGTCTTGTTGGAAGTGATGGACCAACTCATCACGGAGCATTTGATATTGTTATGCTGAATCCCATACCAAACATCAAACTCTACTCTCCTGATTCTATACAAAGCCTTATTAAAATTATGAATTATCTTTCACGTGACGGTTGGAACATTCAATCTCCTGTTTTTATACGCTATCCCCGCGAAAAGGAAACAATCACGTACGCAGACATCGACAACTTGATTATTCATAATGTAAAAATGAATCCTGAAAGTTGGGAACTTATTTATTCAAGTGAAAAAGAAAATGATTGTGAAATCATCATTTTTACCGTAGGAACAACTTATAAATACTGTCAAAAGGTAATCGATCTGGTGGATTTCCCGGTGAATTTGGTGAAGGTTACATCCGTCAAACCAATGGATTATCAACTGATTCATAAATTATTTGAATCAGAAAAACAAAAAATTGTGATAACGATGGAAGAAGGAATAAGAACTGGAGGCTTTGGACAAAGTCTTGTCAATTATATCAGAAATAGATACAATCATCAGATCAAAGCGGTTAAAATCCTTGGGATGGATGATTTTATTCCGCACGGAAAAAGAATGGAGTTACTGGATGATATAGGTTTAAGCGCCAAAGCAATTTTAAACATACTTAACGGTGAAATCAAACAAATTAAACAAAATCACAAGTACATTATATAAATCAAACTGAAAAATCTTTTTTAACAGCCTGAAAGGAGAAAAAATATTGAGTTACAAAACAGTAGTTCTTGATATTGACGGGACGGTATTAGATGATAAATTGAGAATTTCCGACAAAACTGTCAATCTATTGAGAAAGATCAACAAGAAAGGGATAACTATCATTTTTTGCACAGGAAGAATGCTGGGATCGGCTAAGCATATTATTGAAAAATATTTCGAAAGTGATAAATTTCCAATAGTAAGTTATAATGGCAGCTTAATAACGCTACCCGATAGAGAAACCCCCATCTTTCACCATTTTATTGAGGGAATTACTGCAATAAAAATAATTGAATACCTCAGAAGAAAGAAATGTCACCGTCAAGTTTATATTAACAATCAATTGATTGTTGAAGAAGATAATGATCAAATTAAGAATTATGCTGTACATGCAGGTATGGATTATCACGTAGTTGATAATCTCACTGACCTAATCAAAAGCGGTGAAAAAGTTGATAAAATACTAGCTATCGGAAAACCTGATTTCCTCGCTGATATTGAAAAAGAAAGTCAGTCCCTTTTTTCTAATAAAGCGAATATTTTCAAATCTTTTTCCATCTATCTTGATTACATACCGAAAACTACAAACAAAGGCATTGCCGTTTTGGAACTTCTAAATTATCTTCATTTAGATCCAAAAAAGGCTATTATGATAGGAGACGGTGATAATGATATTTTTGCATTTGAAGTGGTGGGTTATTCCATTGCTATGGCCAATGCAACCGAAAAACTCAAGCAAACTGCAGATCTTTGCCTTGAAAAAACCAACAATGAAGAAGGCGTTTACCACATTCTCGATCATATTTTTTCTGATCTGCTCAATTAGTTTCTCAGAAAACATTATCATAACCGATACCGGTTATTCAATCTATTACCCCGATTCACCGTATTTTTTAGAGAATGTTTCTTCCTTCTCTTTGGGAAGCGTTACCGATCCGGAGCTCTTGTTTGAATTTGGTTTATTACTGGCACAAAGGGCAAAGAAAGCAAATGCTCATGCATGCGTAATTGGCTATTCCCAATTGCTCCCTAAAGAAATCGATTCCATAAAGGGACATTTTGATGAGTCAATAGCACCTTTTTTTTCAATAAACCCTTTTAAAGCATCGCAAGTCATTGAATGGATAACCAACGGGTTAACCGCGGGGGGAATTTTCCCGGTTTTAAGTGCAAAATTCGGATTAAACGATTCTCTCATTCAAAATTTAAAATATCGGAAGATCTTTCCCGCCATCTTGCTTGAATCTCATAGCGGTAACGAACAAACACTAAAAGAATTAAAACTGGCTATTATAGAAGATTCCGGTCATATTTCTTATTATCCCAATCTGTTAAAAAAACTTGATTGGGCATGGCATCAACAACTACAAGATGAGGAAGGGTTGAGAAGAAAATTATTGATAGCGTCAATCATCCGATTAAAAAAAAGATTTACTTTAAAGGCTTTCGAAATTTTCCATACACACTTAGGCTCTGCAATAACAGATCGATCTGTTGTTTTTGTCAAGGATCCAAGAATTATTAATATGAACAAATTTTCCACCGGTTATCTGATTCACTCAACAGAAGATTTTATGTTGGAAAGAATCCGTTTAATTTGCACAGAAATTTATTATGCCAGGGGGAGCATAAATTGGAGATGAGACTTGATAAACACCTTTCTAATTCAGGTTATGGTACAAGAAGTGAAATTAAAAGGCTGATAAAAAAAGGTGTTGTATCTGTGAATGGAGAGGTTTGCAAGAACCCTTCATATAAAGTATCATTAACTTCACCGATCGCCCTTTTTTCAAAGCAAATAACTTCCAAACCGATAAGTACCATTATGCTCAATAAACCAAAAGATTATGTCTCTTCAAATGAAAACGAAGCTGGTTATCCATCAGTTTTTGAATTAATCCAACCACCACACCCCAAATACGCCATTGCCGGTAGGTTGGATGTTGACACCACCGGTTTATTGATTCTTAGTACCCAAGGAAATTTGATACATTCCATTATCTCGCCGTCAAAAGACATTACGAAAACATACATAGCAAAGGTCATTCATTTCAAAACAGAATCTATTTCAGCTTTTTATGAAGGTATGTCTATTGCAGAAGATTTTGTAACCAAGCCAGTCACACATCTTCGCGTTTTAGAAGAAAAAAATGAAATGACAACACTTAGTATTGGTATAACCGAAGGTAAATTTCATCAGGTGAAAAGAATGTTCCAATTTGTCCAGGCGAAAGTGATTGATCTAAAAAGAGTCGCTATTGGTTCTCTTCAGTTAGATCCTTCTCTTGAGTACGGAGATTACAAAGAACTTGCTCCAAATGAAATCCGGCTTATCTTTCAATAATCGAAAAGCTAAAATGCTTTCATATGTTAAAATAGTAAAAATGATTCAAAATTAATGCGTTGGAGGACAAGATGGCTCACGAACAATTACTTGATGATATAAAAAAAATGCATAACGATTATTTAAGGCTAAGCGAGCAACAAACGCATTTTCTTTCCACTAGACTTAAGACTAGAATAGAACTCCGTTTTAAAAAAGACTTTTTAAAAAAAATCAACGATAAAAAGAAGCTTGAAAAGGCCGTTCACAGAAATATCAACTCAACTTATCAAGTTTCTTGGTCGAGAATAAACAGTTTGCCATATGATAAAGAAAAAGATTCGATGGAGCTTTACCGTTCTTGGCTTTTCAATATTAGTCTTGACATTTTGTTATTAAAGCTTATAAACGGACATAAAGAATCCGGTATGAAAGAATTTTATAGAATTTATAACCTTCCGGTTAAATCCTATATTGCAAAAAATCTTTATGGGAAAAAGGGAACGGAATATTTTAATACTAAATGTCATGATTTGATGATGGAGAGTTTCCAGAGATTTGAACGTTACATAACGAATTTTTCACCTTTCAAAGGAACGCTTTTTAGTTATTTGATATCCATTGCGGATCATTTAATCAAAGATCAAACTACACAACCTGAAACTCTCATCTCGGAATTTAATGAACAAGACGAAGAAGAAAGGGGCAGTGTGTTCTGGGCTGTCTCATCTGATCCCTCTCCCGATAAGCTTCAAGAGAAATTTGCTTTTGAACGATACTTGCTGGAACAAATTATAGCCGAGGGTGGATACCCTTGGCAAGTATTAGTGGTGTTGTTTACCAAAACGACGAACGATAGGACTGATATAACAAAATTGGAAGATTTAACCTTATCAGAACTTTATCAGAAGATGACACAAGAGTTTACAATTTGTTCTTTCCATGATGAAAAAGAATTAGCTGAGCTTTTCAAACCTTTAAAAGCCCAACTAAACCAACATTTAAGTGAAATTATTCCAACTAAAGACCATCGATCAAGAATACATGTTGAAAACTATCTAACCTACAGATTGGGAGAATTGCCATTGAAAGTTTTTTTCGGGAAAGACCCTTTAAAAAACATACGTGACTGGAATCACCGACTTTTTAAAAGGGTTAGAAAAAAAGTTCTTGAAGATTAATACTTCACGCGACATATTAAAAATAACGGAGTATTAACTTTTGATTAGAAAAAAACTGCGAGGTGTTAACATGAACAAACACTTAACTGGGGAAGAAATAGAACAATATATTGATTCAGAATATCTTCACGTACTAAAAGAGGTAGAATTGTCTGAAGATGATGAAAATCTTCATCTTTCAACCTTGAAAACTGAAGAGATCCTCAAAATTGAAGAACATCTTCTTAAGTGTGATACGTGTCTTGAAAAAGTAACGAAAGCATTAGATTTCTCACTTTCTTTTTATCAATGGTTAGAAGAGAGTCCCAGTGCAGAACAAAAAATGTTGTTAAGAATCCTTAAAGCGTCTCAGTCTGAAGAAAGTGATGTGAAAAAACGGATCCTAAATTGGATGAAGGATTGGCAAACCTTTGTTGACAATACGGTAGATGTTTTTTTGGATACAACATATAAGGGTCTATCAAATATAACAAAACTGATTGCAAAAGACACGATGACAAAAGAA
This sequence comes from uncultured Thermotogaceae bacterium, assembly GCA_964629135.1. Taxonomy (GTDB): domain Bacteria; phylum Thermotogota; class Thermotogae; order MWEM01; family MWEM01; genus JASUTC01. Next base: position 26,408 of record CAZVPY010000001.1, read on the forward strand.
ACAAAATGGTCTTTTAAATATCCAATCGAGTCATTTGCAATGAGAGGAAATCCTAATCTCAATTTTGAAAAAAAAGTTGAAAATAAGCTCTATGGACAAATTGGAGGAAAAGATATTCTTGAAATAAAAGCGCAATCGAAGGATAAAAAGATAACTATCAACTGTAAAAATATTGATAATACCGATTCGTCTCCAATATTCTTGCTTTTACCATTAACCGGGGGAGATCCAATCATAAAATTAGCACGACAGATAAAAAATGAAGATGATTATGAAATTTCAATCGAAGGAATACATCCAGGACATTATCTATTGGCCATTGAACCTGATCACAACCAATAAAAGGGAGCATTATGGAAAACGCTCACATTGGAAAAATCATTAAAAAGATGCAAGACTTCGCAAAAAACAAAGATTTGAACGGTTTTAAAGAATTTACAAAACGAGTGATCCAAAAAAATCTTTTAAATAATCAGCTTAATTATTCTTCAAAAAGAGCGCTTATTAAAGCGATCAATGAAATCAACCTGTTTTTCGCTGATTTTAACAAAAACGAAGAAATCTTGTTGCATCTAATTGAACAAGAAAAGAAAGGCCAGAATGAAAATCAAGATTACATTGCTTTCCTAACCAATCTCGTTGGAGAATTATACTACTTCAAAGGACAATACCAACTTGCACTGGAAAATTATCAAAAATCCTTGGAAATTAGATATCAACTCTATGGAGACTCTCATCCTGATACCGTTGAATGTTATTCAAATCTGGCTTTTTTATATACGGAAATGGGTCGTTTAAGAGAAGCTGAGGACCTTTTTATGCTGGCGTTAAAAGCATATGAAAGCAAAATCAGTGGACATATTCAGGAATATGTTACCACCATTTGGAATGCGGGCTTAATGTACCAATATTGGGGCAAATATTCTTTAGCAATGGAAAAATATTTAACCGCAATGGAAATTTCTCAATTAAACGACACAAGTGAATTAACAGACAGCATAGAGAATAATCTTGGTGTCCTTTATCTTGAAACTGGTAATTATCAAGCAGCTGAACAATATCTTCAAAAATCAACTAAATTGACATTACAGCATTATGGAATAAATCATCCAAAGACCATTATTACTCTTAACACCCTTGTTTCCGCACAGATGAATTTAGAAAAACTTGAAAAGGCTGAAAAGGGATTCTTACAGTTACAACAAACAAAAAAAACAAACATGCCAATCATTTCCATAAAGATTAAGATCAATTATGCAGTCTTCTTAATAAAAACTGGAAAGACACAAGAAGCCTTGGTTTTACTCAAAGAATGTCTTGCAAAAAAATCAACGCCTGAAACGCGGATTAAAATCTTTTCGCATATAGCAAAAATACAAGTTATTCATAAGGAAGAAGATAAAGCCTTTGAAACTGTTAAAAAGGCACTCTTTTATCAGAAAAAAGTGATTGGTAGAAGGCATATACAATACACAAAACTTTTAGGATTGTTAGGACTAATATTAATTAATCAGAACAAAAAAGAAGAAGCTTTTAAAACACTTATTGAATCTACCCAATTACAAAATGAAATCTTACTGCAGGTTTCCACCTCATTTTCAAAGGATTATGCTTGGAATTTTCTTCAAAAAATTAAAAGTGAAATGAACGAACTTCTGAGCTTATTTCATATTTTACAGAAAGAAAGTACCCCTGAGAACCCGATAACTCAACAATACATACAGGAAGTTTATGAAATTTTACTCAAAAGAAAAGCGGTCGTTTTTGACGCGGGGGTTGAGCGTTATCATCAAATCTTAAAAAAAAGAGACCCCGACTTAAAAAGGCTTTTTGAAAAACTTGTGAAAATGAAAGAAGAAATCGTGCTGAGAACAACAAAAGGCTATTTTTCTGAAAGTCCAGAGGAAAACCAAATAAAGCTGAACGAATTAATTTCTAAAACCGAAATCTTGGAAAACAGGATATCAACGGTAGTCCCTATTTATACACATGAGTTAAAAACCAAACAGGCAACATTGCAGCTTTTAAAAAGCAAAATTCATGAAAAGACTTTATTTGTTGATATACATAAGTTTCATTTTTCTGATTTTTTCATTCAGGAAGAAAACCAACAAAAAGAAGGTTATATCATATTCTATCTTCAAAAAAACAAAACTGAATTTCTCTTTGTTGAAGATGCAGAAGAAATAGACAAACTTATAAAAAAAACAGATTCAACAAACGATATCCAGAATAGGGGTGTTATCAACAATTCTTATAGCAATGGTCAGGAATTAAAACCTGAATCAGCCCTCAGTAAACTTTGGCATGTGCTTTTTGGAGCTCAAGATATTTTCAATAATTCAGATTTAGACTCTATTTGTTTTTCTCCAGATGGTGAATTCTTCAATCTCCCATTTGAATCCTTAATTTGCGAAAATGGGGCATATTTGATAGAAAATTACACAGTACAATATATTAATTCCGGGAGACAATTAATATATGAAACGTTCAATCAAAACAATAATGATACATTTATGATTTTTGCAGATCCACTTTTTGAAATAAAAAATAATGTGAAAACTTCAAATAAGAAAAGCAATCATAGAAGCAACCACACGCTACTCAGGAATGATTTAGGTAATTTTCCTCAATTACCAGGAACTGCGTCTGAAGCAGAAGAAATTATTAAAGTTTTGAAAAAAAATCATATCAGCTCAACCTCGTTATCCACTCATGAATCAGTTAATGACCGTGAACTAAAAAAAATAGACTCTCCGAAAATCTTACATTTTGCTACTCATGGATTTTACCTTGAAAACCAAGTAGATATTCATCCATTTTATCGGTGCGGTATCGCCTTAAGTGGCATTAACAATGTTTTAAAAGGAGAACAGATACCCTCTATTTATGAAGATGGTATGCTTACGGGTATGGACATTTTATCTCTAAACCTGGTTGACACGGAAATCGTTGTGCTTTCTGCTTGCAAAACAGGACGTGGGCAAATAGCCGCTGGAGAAGGTGTAATGGGGTTATGCTCAGCGTTAATTGCTTCAGGCGTATCATCAGTTATGGTGAGTCTTTGGAATGTACCGGATATTTTCACAGTACGTTTAATGTCATCTTTTTATGAGAATCTCGTTGCTGGAATGAAAAAGTCTGAAGCTTTGAAAACTTCGAAACAAAAATTGATTCAATCATTAAGATCCCAATGGGGAGAAGCGCCTTCTTGGATTTGGGGTGGATTCATACTGTATGGTGATGATTCATCATTAAAGGACATTTCTACTCTTTCTAACATTGATACAGTTGCTCATGGTGAAAAGAATTGATTAAAGAACATTCAATTTCTGTAAGAGACCTGATAGGTTTCCTATACAGATCTGGTAATCTTGATAATAGATTCAATGCCCCAGATCTCTCAGAAAGAGGAAAAATTGGAGTAAAAGCACATAAAAAGATACAACAGCAATATGAAGAAAATTTCCCCGGACAATTTGAAAGTGAAGTCTATCTCAGTTGCTCTTTTGAAGAAAAGGACCTATTAATATCCATTTTTGGAAGAGCTGATGGTATTCACAGAAATGGTAATGAAGTAACCGTTGATGAGATAAAAACCACTCGTGTTTCTTTAGAAGATATCTCGGAACTTTTGGACCAAAATCATCTCAGGCAATGTATGTGCTATGGTTACATGGTTTTAAAAAAGGAAAAACTGAAAAAAATAAACTTGAGAATTACATATTATAATATAGACAACGATAAAATGAAACACCTTTCATTCAGCTATTCAAAAGAACAACTTACACAGTTTATCCTTGAACTTAAAGAACAATACAGTCAATGGCTATCAATAAAAGATGAGTGGCTTAATGAAAGAAATCAATCTATCAAAACTCTTCATTTTCCATTTGAACAATTCAGAGATGGGCAAAGAAAATTTTCTGTTATGGTATACCACGCCATTAAAGACCAAAAAAAACTTTTTGCTCAAGCTCCAACAGGAACCGGTAAAACCTTAGCAACACTGTTTCCAGCTTTAAAAGCAATTGGAAAAGAGCTTGCCGGACCGATCTTTTATCTCACATCCAAAACAATCACCAGACAAGCTGTTGAAAATACCTTAAATCTCTTGAGATCAAAGGGGTTGAAGCTTAAGTCTATTATCATAACCGCTAAAGAAAAGATGTGTATTAACAATGAGTTTAAATGCAATCCTTACAACTGTCCATTTGCAAAGGGCCATTTTGATAGAATAAATAATGCTTTAAAAGATTTTGTTGCCTTAGATGGACATTTTAATGTTGATAGAATTCAAGAACACGCCCAACTTCACCAAGTTTGTCCCTATGAACTTGCATTGGATTTGTCAGAATTTACAGATTGTATTATCTGCGATTATAACTATTTGTTTGATCCAAGAGCATATTTCAGAAGGTATTTTGAAGAAAAGGGAAAATATATATTCCTTGTGGATGAGGCTCACAATCTTCCAGATAGGGCCAGAGATATGTATTCCTCTCAATTATCACTAAAAACACTTAGAGAATTGAAGGGTTTTGCGAAAAAAAGTGATTCAAAAATTGCTAAATGCACAAGAAAATTGGATACTGAAGCTTCCTTTTATTTCCTTAATGAAAAACCGGAAGAAAAATGGTCTGTAAAAGATTCTCCTCAAGATCTCAAAGAACCTTTGGAAGATCTGTTAAGAGAAATAGCAGCATATCTGATGACTCCGGGTTATGATTCTTCGAAGGAACAATTAACTAATTATTTTTTTGACTTAAACGCCTTTAACAGTAACATGGAAAGATATAACGACCATTATATTTCTATCTTTGATGCAAAAAACGAATTAATGACTTTATATTGTGTTGATCCATCCAATCATATCAAAGATATGTTGGAAAAAGGCAAGTCTTGTGTGCTTTTTTCTGCCACTTTATCTCCTTTAGATTATTATAAGCAACTTTTTGGTGCCACAAAAGATGATTATTCACTGATTTTAAAATCTCCCTTTAATCAACAAAAGCTATGTATGCTTGTAAATCCAAAGATTTCAACCAAATACAACGCAAGAAAATACTCTGCTGAGGCTATTGTTCGGAATATCCATTTAACTACAAGGCATCGCGGCAATTACATGGTCTTTTTTCCATCATATCAATATATGGAATTGATCTATAATGCCTTCGTTAAAAAACACCCTACTATTCAAACCAGCAAACAAACCCCCTATATGAGTGAAAGACAACGTGAATCCTTTTTAGAATCCTTCAAACACTCTCCTGAAAAAACATTTGTGGGATTTGTGCTGATGGGAGGAATTTTTGGAGAGGGCATTGATTTAATTGGAAGTCGGTTAAGCGGAGCTATCATTGTTGGTGTGGGATTACCGCAAATTGGTTTTGATAGAGATATTATCAAAGACTATTATCAGAAAAAAATTGGAAAAGGCTGGGAATATGCCTACATCATTCCAGGTGCCAATAAAGTAATGCAAGCTGTGGGAAGAGTCATTCGTTCACATGAAGATAAAGGAGTAGTTATGCTCATTGATGAAAGGTTTATTCATAAACCTTATCCTTCTATATTTCCTGCAGACTGGGCGCATGCAATAAGCGTAAGAAATGAAGGAGAGATAAAAAGGATTCTAAAAGACTTTTGGAACCAAGCCTTTTAATACTCTAACGTTGCTTTGCTCTTGTAAAATAGAATTTAGTTAAATAACGAAATCGCCAGAAAGGAGTCAAAATGAAAATTTTCATATTAGGTGCGGGAAAAATGGGTAAATGGTTTGCAGAGGAATTAAACCATGATCATGAAGTTGCTATTTTTGATTGGGATTCAAAACAGATGAAACATCTCTTTAATGTGAAACGATTTAAAGAAATTCAAGAGATAAAGGTTTATAACCCTGAACTTGTCATCAATTGTGTAAGTCTTAATAATACGGTCAAAGCCTTCCAAGAAATTGAGCCCTTTATCTCTGATTCAACGATACTTTCTGACATAACATCAGTAAAATACGGTTTAGAAGATTATTATAAAAAAAACAGTCAACATCCTTTCGTTTCAACTCACCCAATGTTTGGCCCTACATTTGCAAATATCAACAATTTAACCTCAGAAAATGCGGTTATTATAAAAGAATCGGATGAATTTGGGAAAAAGTTTTTCACAAAATTTTTCTCCTCTCTAAAATTGAATATCTATGAATACTCATTTGAAGAACATGATAAAACCATGGCATATTCTCTGGCAACACCCTTTATCTCATCATTGGTTTTTGGTGGGTGCTTAGAAGAAAAGGCAGTTCCGGGTACAACATTTAAAAAACAAATGCACATCACCCAGAATCTTATGCGTGAAGACGATTATTTACTTTCTGAAATTCTCTTCAATCCATATACTGTAAAGCAAATTGAACGCATACATTTACAATTGTCATCCCTAGCAGAAATTATTGAAAAAAGAGACTTTAAAGCTATGAAAAAATACTTGGATAACGTTCGTAGAAATATCAATAACACTTAAAATAGTAAAAGTTTAAGGAGGAAGGTTCATGAAAATCACTGTACTTGGATTTGGAAGTTGGGGCACCTCTATATCTAAACTCTTGGCACAAAAAGGGTACGAACTCATCGTATGGACCAAGGATGAACGGGTAATTGAAAGTATGCGTTGGTCTGAAAACCCTTATTATTTTCCAAATGTAAAACTTCCTAAAAATATATATGTAACAAATAATTTGAAAAAAGCCGTATCATCAGCCGAGTTCATTGTGATTGCCGTACCTACGCAGGTCATAAGAAAGGTGTTAAAAGAAATAGATCTATCCGGAAAAACCATTATCAACTTGTCAAAAGGAATCGAAATCGAAACGGGTAAATTCATTCATCAAATATTCCAAGATTTTTTTGGAAATGAGATAAACTACTGTTCCCTTTCCGGTCCCACTCACGCTGAAGAAGTAATGCGTGAAATACCTACCAACATTGTTGCAGCAAGTAAAGACGATATTACACAAAAAACCGTACAGAATATTTTCAATACCAATTATTTCAGAGTCTATACCAATCAGGACATCTTGGGTGTTGAGCTTTCAGCTGCACTTAAAAACATCTATGCCATCGCAGCAGGCATTATTGATGGTTTAGGCCCATGGGATAATACCAAAGCGGCATTGATTACAAGGGCTTTAATGGAAATGAGACGATTTGGAGAGGAAATCGGAGCAAAAAGAGAAACTTTTATGGGGCTTTCCGGCATAGGAGATATGATCGTAACTTGTACAAGTCAACACAGTAGAAACAGATTTGTAGGCGAAGAAATTGGTAGGGGAAAGAAGGTAAAAGAAATCTTGGGGAACATGCATATGATAGCTGAAGGGGTCTATACAGTCAAAGCTTTAATGCAATTTATAAATGGAAAACAAACTGAAATGCCAATTGCGGAAAAGATCTATCATGTGATTTACGAGAATCATGACCCCTTAAAATGTATCGAAGAACTAATGGAGAGGGAACTTAAACCAGAATTCTGGTAAAATGAGCAGAAATAGACGTAAAAAAAATTGTTAGTTCTTTCTTAGCTGATCTAATGTTATCTGCATCCTTTGATGTATTGCTGACTCATACAGTTCATAAGTCTCAAATTCCTCAGGGTGAATCGGATTCAGAATGATGGCATGTACCTTAGCCGGCCGAACAATCCAACTTTTTCTGGGCATGGCCTTACCCGTTCCGTCCACAACCACCGGAATAAGTTGTTTTTTGCTTTTATACGCAATTTTTAGACTTCCAGGAGCAAAAGGAGCAATTAATCCATCTGTTGTTCTCGTTCCCTCGGGAAAGATACCAATGCATTCTCCTTTTTTCATATACTCCAAAATTTTTCTTAATGCTTTAACAGCGTTTTTCGGATCCTCTCGATCGATAGTGATACAAAACAACTGCATAGCCTCTTTGAAAAATGGTGCACTATTCAATTCCTCTTTTGCCAATAAAAATATATGTTCTGAAATATAACCCAAAACCAACATGGGATCGAGATAACTCTGATGATTCATACAGATGATGTAATTCTCCTCATGTGGTACCTTTTCAAGGTTTTCTATCTTAGGATGAATACCACACCAGGTGAATAATTTCCTGGAAAAGGAAGGAGACCTCTTTCGTATATAACTTTGAGCAGCTTCTTTACCATCTTTTTCTTTAATTTTAAGTGCTTTTTTCAATTGAATGTAACCGTATAAAAGGAGTATCACAGCTGCCACAAAATAATAAATAGTATAGAAAAAAAAGGCAATTCTTTTCATTTTTCTATCTTCTCCTCTAAGTGGGTTTTAAGCAAAATAACAGAAAAGGGGCAACGAAATCATTGCCCCCAATTTTCCACGTAAAAAGTTCTACGGTGTTACTAATGCTAAGATTGCTTTGATTGAATGCATTCTATTTGCTGCCTCATCGAAGATAACACTTCTGGGGCTATGAGCAACTTCATGCGTACATTCTTCACCATAGTGAGCAGGCAGACAGTGCATAAAAATAGCCGTTGGTTTTGCTTTGTTAAACTTCTCTATATCAACCTGATAAGCCATGAATTTCTTTTTCTTTTCTTCTGCTTCTGCTTCCTGTCCCATACTTGCCCATACATCGGTATAGACTATATCGGCATCAATGATTCCTTCATTGACATCATTTGTAACCTTTATTTCAGATCCTGTATCATATCTCTTGACGATTTGTTTGGCATCCTTGATGACATCTTCAGTCGGTTCAAATCCCGGAGCGGTGATAGCAGTTATATGTGTCCCCATAAGTGCTGCAGAGAATATTGTTGAATTGCATACGTTGTTTCCATCACCGATATAAGCAATTTTTAACCCTTCAAAGCATCTAAATTTTTCATAAATCGTCAAAAAATCTCCCAAAGCCTGTGTTGGATGTTCGTAATCGCAAAGACCGTTTATTACCGGCACAGTTGCATATTCTGCAAGTTCCTTAACGGTTTTGTTTTCAAATACACGAGCCATAATCACATCCACCATTCCTGAAAGAACTTTAGCGATATCTTCCGTAGTTTCTCTCTGGCCTAATTTGATGTCGTCTGGCCCCAAATAAATCCCATGGCCACCCAAATGGGTCATAGATGACTCAAAGGATACCCTTGTCCTGAGTGACGGTTTCTGAAAAATCTCAGCAAGCGTTTTGTTCTTTAAAATTTCCGGTCTTTGGCCCATATTCAAGCCTGTTTTCAATGAAATAGCCGTTTCAATAAACTGGAAGAATTCCTCCGGTGTTAAATCTTTGATACTAATCAGGTCTCTTCCCTTAAGGTTTACTGACATACCACACCTCCGTAGTTAAATTAAATTATTTGGTTCTCTCTAAGGCAACCGAGGCAGCTCCGAGGATAGCCCCTTTTTCCTTTAATTCGCTGATGATTATATCATAAGAATGGGATAAAGATGGATAGGTATGCTCATGAGCAACTTGTTTGACCTCTTCAAGAAAAATATCGCTGGCTCTTGATATACCTCCGGATAGGATAATCAAATCGGGATTAAATATATTAACCATAGAACCAATTCCTATTCCAAGACCCCAGTTAAATTTTCTTACTACTAAGGTTGCCAATCTATCTCCCTCTTTAAAAGCATCGAAAATTGCCTTTGCGTCTACCGGTCCATTTCCCGAATATTTAAAAATTAATGACTTGGGATAACGTTCTTGAAATATTTTGACCCATTCACGCATTCCGGTGACAGATGAAAAGGTTTCAAGACAACCTTTACTACCACAACTGCAAACAGGACCGCTTGGATCTACAATCATATGACCGATTTCACCGCCAAAACCATGACCTCCAACAATGAGATGGCCTTCTGTATATGCTCCGCCTCCTACACCGGTTCCCAGTGTTACTACAATGAAATTATCGATATTTCTTGCGGAACCGAACCACCTTTCACCTAAAGCCGCAGCCTTCGCATCATTTTCAAGATAAGCATCATAACCTGTACTTTCCTTAATCATTCTTACCAGTTCAACCCCGTTCAATGGCGTAAGATTATTTGCGTACTTTATCACGCCATTTTCTCTGTCTATTGAGCCGGGAGAACCTATTCCAACCTTTACAGCCTCATTATGGGCAATGTCTTTGATTAAATCAATAATTCTATTACAAATCATTTCTGTTCCATCATTTACAAGCGTTTTAGTAGTTTTTTGTCTGGTAATTTTACCACTCTCATCAACGAGAGCGGCTTTTATATTTGTTCCTCCCAGATCCACGCCAACTATCTTCATTTGTTTACCCCTTTCTCTTAAATATCTCTATTTTAACTGATGAATAACAATATTTATCTTCTAAACTGTAATGTTCATTTTGTTCAATTTTGTAATCTTTGAATGACTCTAAAATGATTATTCCTCCGGGTTTAATAAGTCCTGTTGTACTAAAAAGCTTTTTAGTCAAACGATGAAACAGCACTTCATTAAATGGGGGATCGATGAAAATGATCTCATATAAATCAGGTGGTTTCTTTAAGAATCTTATCACATCTTTCTTGTAAATTCTAACATAATCTGCAACACTTAATCGTTGCACATTATTTTTCAGCGTTTTAATGGATTTATCCGAAATATCTACAAAAGTAACAAACGAAGCTCCTCGACTTAAGGCCTCCAAACCCATCTGACCACTACCGGCACATAAATCCAAAAAATTTGTGTTTTTAACCGGCATCTTTGATTCGAGAATTGAAAAAATTGCATTTTTAACCTTAGATGGGGTATATTTTGTTCGATTATCTTCAACCCGTTGAATCTTTTGATTTTTAAATTTCCCAGCAATAACCGACATCGGCTCCATTTTATTTCACCTTTTTTCTATAACTTTCATTTTAAGAAATTCATCTTTGGAACTAAAATTTCTTCAAGTATACTGTCGACTTCCCCACATGACTTATGAAATCTATTGATAAACGGTGTTAAATTAGATAGAAATTTTGATAATCTTTCGAATCTAATAAAAAAGGTAGTCAAAACATTTGGAACACCAGAAAGAGTATCTCCTCCAGATGGGAGAAATACATTGGGATAAGTTTTTGAAACAATATGATTGATCATTGCAGCAATAGCTCTGTCTTCATTTTCAGTATTTTTTGAATTTTTAGGCATTCTTAACGAAAAAAAGACTTGTTCATCTTGAAAATCGAAACGATATCCCTCTTCATTCCACATTTCATATGCTACTAAAATTTTTATGAACTTTTCTTCTGAAAACAAACCAGCCGCAGAAAGAAAATTCTTACCATAAACCCCTTCGCGATTGAGAAGTTCTATCGTCTCTCTCTTTTTACCGACAACAGAAAAGGATGGAACTGAAGGAGGTCCTGAAAACATGCCTAAAAACATTTTCAAGCTTGATTCATCTGGTTGCGGAACATGCAAACTTCTAAATAACTCACGATATTCTTCTAAAAATTCTTGAGGAATAGAAATCTTTTTCTGAGCAATGGCTTTTTTAGAAGTATCTTTTGCACTGCTTAGGCCAATAATCAATGGACCTGC
>CAZVPY010000001.1:38010-94327 GCA_964629135.1 uncultured Thermotogaceae bacterium
TTCGGAAACATAGATAAAAAGTGTTGGGAACCCTTTTGTGCAAAGAAATACCCCAAGAAATCTTCTCTGGGTCTTATTAGGATTAAAAAATCCCTTAAATGAATATTCGGCAATAGTGTTTTTAAATATTCGTTCAAGATCCTCTGTTACTTTTTTCGGACCCAGTTTTATGAAATCATCACTCATTGATAATCCTTTCCCTCATTATTCATGATTTTTGATCAATTCCATAAAACGCTCACCGTATTTGTTCATTTTTTTTTCTCCCACTCCTTTAATCTGGATGAGCTCTTCAGGTGTTTCTGGTTTAGACAAACTCATTTCTTTTAAAGTGTAATCGTGAAATACGATATAAGGCGGTACATTTTCTTCAATTGCAATTTTTTTTCTGAGCCCCTTTAATGCATCGTACAATATGGGATTTTGTTTCCTCGTTGTTTTGATGACGGAAGTCTTTTTAACAACCCCTTTTTCACCTTTCAAAACCTCCCAAGATTTCTTATTGAGTTTAAGTATTGGATATACGCCAGTACTAACATCCAAATACCCCTCTGCTGAAATAAAATTGATGAGGTCTCTAATGTCTTTTTCCTTAAAATCTTGCATGATTCCATACGTTGATAATCGTTCAAAACCTTTGAGTTTGACCTTAGAACTTTTCGACCCTTTTAATACCTTGGCTACTGTTGAAGCTCCATAATATTGTTGCATTCTGTAAACACATGATAGGATTTTTTGAGTCTCAATCGTGATATCCTTTTCAATAAGATTTTCATCAAGACAATTTCTGCAGTTTTGACAATCATTTACATCAGATTCACCAAAATACAACGAAATGGCCTTCCATAAACATTCATGAGTATGACAAAAATTGATCATATCCTGCAATTTGGAATTAGCGATTACAAGTCTTTCATCGTTTAAATCGGATTTCTCGATCAAAAACCGTTGTATCCTCTTGTCTATGTCGCTATACAGCAAATACGCCTGTGATGGGTCTCCGTCACGTCCTGCCCTTCCAATTTCTTGATAATATGATTCCAAGGTTTTAGGCATGTTGTAATGAACGATGTAGCGAATGTTAGGTTTGTCAATTCCCATCCCAAAGGCATTAGTGGCAATTATTAATTCAATATCTTCAAGGATAAAAGCGTCTTGCATTTGCTTTCTTTGATCAGGTTCCATACCAGCATGGTATTTTCCAATATTGGTTTTTTTTCTTTTTAGATGTTGGTATAATTCATCTACAGTTTTTCTGGTGGAACAATAAATAACACCCGATTCTCCACTCTTCTTATCTAAAATTTCTTCTACAAATCGTCTTTTATTCTTACCCTTAATGACTTCAATATAGATATTTGACCTTTTTAAGCCTAAGTTGAAAATTTTCGGATGATTTAATCCCAACAACTTTTGTATATCGTCTTTCACAGCCTGCGTTGCAGTAGCAGTAAAAGCTCCTATTACAGGATTCCCCTTTAGGTTACCGACAAAATCTTTTATCAATTTATAACTTGGCCGAAAATCATGTCCCCACTGGGAAACACAATGGGCTTCATCAACGGCAACTTGTTCAATTTTAATGGTTGATATACCCGCAAGAAAATAATTTGTATTCAATCTTTCAGGAGCAATATACAGTATTTTGCAATCACCATTTATGAAGCTATTTGTCCTTTTACGTATCTCTTCATTTGATAAACTGCTGTTAATATAAGTTGCATTGATATCCATTGATTTCAAATTGTCCACTTGATCTTTCATCAATGAAATCAAGGGTGATATCACAATACTTTTTCCTTTGAAAAGGAGCGCTGGGATCTGAAAACATAATGATTTTCCGGACCCAGTTGGCATAATTGCTAATATATCTTTTTTATTCATAAGGGTTTCAATAATCTCTTCCTGACCCTCTCTGAAAAGTTCGTAGCCATAATATCGCTTCAAAATTGTTTTAGGATCTTTGTTTTTTACATTTATCAATGGTAAGTTGAACTCCTTAGTTTAAAGTCATCACATGCGCTCTTTCAATCCTTCAGAAATTACTTACAGACCATAATGTTTAATATGTATTCATCAGTTATTTTCATAGCTTTAGAACCGATGTTCGCAAGATTTTTGATGGTGTTTTCAATACCAATTTCGATAATGCCATCATTCTCCGATGCCCCATTTCCTTCAATGGCAAGTTTTGCTGCAAGATAAGCAGCATTAACTCCAGATGCAACTTTTAAGGCACATCCGGGTTTTGCACCGTCACAAATCATACCAGTAAGATTGGCGATTAAGTTTTTCATTGACAGAATTATCTTTGCTTTGCTACCACCCATTAAATATGTCAAACCGGCAGCCACTCCTGTTGAAGCGGCAACCACTCCGCAAAGCGCCGACAACCTACCCAAATATGATTTGATGTGTATAGCCAATAAATGGCTCATAGCCAGAGCTCTTAGCATTTTTTCTTCTGGAATGCGTGTTTTTTCTGCATACGCATAAATTGGTATTGTCGCGTTAATCCCCTGATTCCCGCTTCCACTGTTACTCATAGCTGGGAGCACACAACCTGCCATCCTGGCATCAGCTGCCGCTGCTGTTATTGCTACGATATATGAAGATAAACAGTTACCAAAATCAGGATGATTTGCTTCTAACATCATTGTTTTTCCTATACGTATCCCATAGTCCCCTATTAATCCTTCTTCAGAAATAGCCATATTTAACTCTACGGCCTTTTTCAGAAAAAAAAGATTTTCAACGTTTACATTTTTTGAAAAATCTACAATTGTTTCAACATTAAGTTTGGAGTCAAACTTTTCATTCCCGTTTTTAAGATCACCAGGTTCCTTCTTGAATAAGATTTTGTCATCCCGTTCAATGAGTGAAATGTTTGAATGCTCATCTTGGATAACGACTTTGGTTTCATGCGTCATATTTTTGTTATAGCAAACACATTCCACAAACAAGGGATTTGAATGCTTTTTTATTTCAATTTCGATTTCTTCTCTTTCAAGCTTTTTCTTAGCACGCTTGATATGTTCAGTTGTTACATGTTTTAAAACTTCCAAGCCAAATTTTGATTCTCCTCCACAAGCTCCCAACGCTGCTGCTATATGCAAGCCCACCATTCCGGTACCTGGTATACCAACTCCCATACCATTTTTAAAAAGGTTGGGGCTCACAAAAACATGAACTTTCCCAGTTTCTTCACCAAGTGTTTCTTTGGCTTTTGCAGCTGCAAGTGCTACCGCTATAGGTTCAGTACACCCAAGAGCAGGAACCACTTCTTTTTGTAAGACTTTTAAAATATTATCCATGGTCTCTTTTTTCATCTTTTTTCCTTTCAGTTATAATAAATTTCAAAGTTTTTTAATAGCAAAATTCAATGCTGATCCTCAGGTGAATGAATGCGTTATTTTAAAAGCATAAAATTGCTAATTTAAGGAGATTGTTCAAAGGGTTATAACCACCACAAAAGCGGACTTGGGGGGATTGTCCGCTTTTAAATGTGAGGGGTTTTAATATATTTTTCTTTTTGAGGGGTTTATTTCTTTTTGATGTTACATCTTTTAGACTCTCAAAAAAGAAAAAGGTTCAAATTAACCAAATATCCTTTCAGCCCCTCCCATGTATCCCCTTAATACTTCAGGTACAGTAACTGTCCCATCTTTGTTCTGATAGTTTTCTAAAATTGCCACCAGTGTTCTACCAACAGCAAGGCCCGAACCATTTAACGTATGTAAGTATTCTAATTTGTTTTCTTTGTTACGATACCGCATATTTGCACGTCTTGCCTGAAAATCCGTATCATTAGAACAGGATGATATTTCTTTGTAACTTTTATACGAGGGTAGCCAAACTTCAAGGTCATAAGTCTTGGCTGATCCAAACCCCATATCACCTGTACATAGTAAAAGTTTTCTGTAGGGAAGATCCAATTCGCGTAAGATACTTTCCGCATCATTTGTTAGTTTCTCAAGCTCATCATAAGAATCTTCAGGCTTTGTATATTTTACTAATTCAACTTTCTCAAATTGATGAACTCTAATCATTCCTCGTACGTCTTTTCCATAACTTCCCGCTTCTCTCCTAAAACATGCTGAATAAGCGCAGTATTTTTTGGGGAGCACGCTTTCTTCTAAAATTTCGTCTTTGTGCATTCCTGCTAAAAAGACCTCTGCGGTGGGGATTAAAAACATGTCATCGGGTGTTGTCTTATAAGCCTCTTCTTCAAATTTTGGAAGCTGACCCGTTGCAAACATTGTGTCTCGTTTAACAAGATATGGTATGTTAATTTCACTATAGCCGTTTTTTTCAGTTTGATAATCAAGCATAAAATTGATTAACGCACGTTCCAGACGGGCAATTCGATCGGAAAGAACTACAAATCTTGCACCACTCATTTTTGAAGCCCTTTCAAAATCCATCATTCCCAGTTCAGGACCAATTTCCCAATGGGGTTTAGGATCAAAATGAAAAGTCCTGGGATCTCCCCATTTCATTATTTCTTTATTTGATTTTTCGTCTTTACCAACAGGAACCTTTTCGGATGGAATATTTGGTAACTGTGAAATTAAATCTTCTTGTTTTCCCTCTGTTTCTCTTAACTTATCATTAAACTCCTTTATCTTGTTCCCGATCTCTTTACTTTCTTCAATATTGTTTGCCGCTTCCTCTTTTTTACCAGTTGATTTTAACTTTGCAACGGCCTTTGACAATTGATTTCTTTTTGCTTTAAGCTCATCCGCTTTTTGTATAAACTCTCTTCTTTTCTCATCTAAGGCTATTATTTCATCAATTTGTTTTGGATCTTCATTTCTGGATTCCATGGCCTTTTTTATTTGTTGAGTATTTTGTCTCAATTCCTTCACATCTAACATTCAACTTTCACCTCTGTTATTTTATTTCCATTCTCCATAAGTAATCAATTTTGTTTTTTTGTGCTTTACCTCATGCCATTTGTATTTTGCCCCAAACTCCTTGCAATATTTTTCAAAATATGGAAAAAATCTCTCAATTAGCAAAGGAAGATCCATTTTCCCGGTCTCTGAGAAAAGCACCAATAATACCCTGTTTGTATATGAAAAACGGTCTCCTTTTCTAACTTTACTGAACAATTCTTCAGAAAATTTTGGGATATTAATCATTTTCTCGAAACCCTTTTTAAAATGAACAGAAAGTAGTAACGATTTTCTATTTCGAGCGTTTAGTTCATAGGCAATAATTTTTTGAAATTCACCGATTTCCAAAAAATTCTCCTGTTTCTTAAAATCAGGCGGTACTCTAATGATTTGATTATTTTTTATAATATCGGACATCATATCTTGAATCATTGCAGGAACAGCAATGGAAAATTCATTTTCCAATCTGTTTTTAAAATCCTGATAAATTTTCATTGATTCCAATGTCTTGTTTTTTTTATTTAAATACTGTAATTTGCTCATCACAAGTTTTTCATTCAACGGAGCTATGCTCAAGCCTTTTTCATATAATTCTTCAATCTTATCTTCAGATTGGAAATTATCAATATCAATAAGCTCTAAAATGATACGAACCACTTTTTCCTGGTATTCTTTTCTCTTTCTTTTGGCCCAATTATAATTGCAAAAAGGTAAATAATCACCTGTGTAAATATCTATTGCATCTAATAGGAAACGCTTTTTAATCTCTTGATTGTTTTGTTTTTCAGCCTGAAAAATACTATTCTCAAAAATCTCGAAATCAAAGCCAACCTCCGATGGTTTGTTTAACCAGCACACATGGGAATTTGAACGGATGAAGAATTTCCCGAAAGAATCTTTTTCGAATATTTTATCCAATCCTTTTCTTAAATAGTATAAATTAGATGATAAATTCTGCTTCGCCTTTTCCTCGTTCATATCCGGCCAAAAAATATCACATAATTCCTTTTTTTGGACTTTTCTTTCATAATTCGTTAGCAGATACTTAAAGATATCCAATGATTTCTTTGCTCCTGGAAAATCTTTTTCGATCTCTTTTGAGTCTTTTAAAAAAATAAATTGTGAAAATGTTTTTATAAATCCATTGTACGATTGTTTATTGAACATTTTTGCCTCCGGAAATTCTTTTTTCACTGTGTGTGTTTTTGCAGATATGTTTTTAGAACTTCTAATTGTTCCTCTAATTTGTGTAAAGATTTTTCAACAGATACTTGCTCTCCATTTTTGGCATATGTTTCAATTCTTTTTAATGTATCTATAACTTGTTCAGCATCAAAATTAGAGACGCTTCCCTTTAATTTATGCACTGAATTCGCCAATTCTTCGTACTGTTTGTTATTTGCTATTTCTTTTATTAGCTTTAATTGATGAGGATAATAGTCCAAAAAATCAGAAACAATCTCGCGAACATCCTTAGAGTTCTCTAGCAATTCATGAAGTTTTTCAATATTGGCAATTTTCATTCCATTGGACTCGTTCATTCTATGTTTGTTGATTTTATTTAATAAAACTTTTTCTTCAATTGGCTTTGTTATGTAATCATCCATGCCTGCATTTAAACATTTTTCTTTATCACCGATCATGGCATGAGCAGTAACCGCAATGATCGTCACTTTAGATTGTCTTTTTTCTTTTTCATATACACGTATCTTTCTTGTACATTCTAAACCATCCATTATGGGCATTTGAATATCCATTAAGATAATATCGTAATGGTCTTTTTTGAAAGCATCAAAAGCCTTTTTTCCATTCTCAACAACGTTAACCTTATGGCCAAGTTTCTCAATGAGTATTCTTATTAACCTACGACTAATTAAATCATCTTCAGCAAGCAATAAAGATAACTGCTTGTCCATGATAACCACGTCCCTTCATGAATCTCATAAAATTCTTAAAAGCATTGTTCCCAACAGAAAAAAAGCATTTTTTGATTATTAACCTATTTTACCACATCACTCTGATTACTTATTGTAATAAAGAAAAATAATCACGATAATCTTTATCAAAATCCAACAATTTGAGATAATCTGTAATTGAAAAACTTATTTCTTCAGAAAGAATCTGTCCAAATCCTCCCTCTTCAAATTCATTGTATGTTCTGCAGACTTTAGGTATGAGATACGAAATGTATAAAGGTTCTTTGTAAGGATTTGAAAAATAATTATCCAAACTCAAAGGTGATTCGCCAATAAAAACACCTGTGTTTGTCCTATCACAAAAAGAAATCAGCGCTCTTATATAGGGATAGACAGAGTACTTTGAAATGAGAAAATACACTTCGCCTTGAAAGGTCTTGTTTTGAGGAAAAATGGCAAAAGCATCCGTTTGTTCATGGTATCTTGTAACTTGTTTTGGAATCAAATAACCTTCTTTTTGAGTAAGATAAGATAAAAACATTTGCAAATTATAATAATTCTCACCATCTCCCTTTGCATCTGTTAAATCAATCAATAACTTTGAAGGGTTTGAATTAATAAGATCATTCATAACTTTTCTTATATCATAGATGTTTTGCTCTGAATACGACAAATCAAGTATCTTCAATACAGTTAATCCTTCAAAAGTTTTCAGCATATACCAACTTGATTCTATTCGATCCTTCCATGATGAGAATTCATTCCACGGAATGCGTTTGATTGTTTCTTCAAATTGATTTCCCTTATATGTATATTGAAGTCTGTATTCATTAGCTTTAAAGAATTCAGGATAAAAATTCAACAGATACCTTTCACATGCCCAAAACCCTCTTTCTTCTTCTGTTTTTGCATAGATAAATCTCTGAAAATACTTCATAATATCTTCGGTAGATTTCTCGTTTATTGATTTGATAACAGAACCCGCAGGTATAATATTACCGAGTGATAATTTGATGATCAATTGACCATCTCTATATTTGAATAAAAAAGGAAAGACAGAGGCTGAATGTAGTGCACCTTCCCAAAAATCCAAGTATGTGAATGTATCCTCAAAATTAGTAAAAGCAGGCGCTAATTTTTCATAATATTCAAAATGACTGATAAATAACTTGATCTCCTCTGATATCTTTTCAACATCACGGGAAAATTCTTTGGTCTGATTTTCCGTAACTAAAGGATGTTGTCTGGGTATTTCTGAAAGAATGATTTCGATTTCTTTATCTAAATTTGGCTTAAAAAGAAAGTTCATCCAGGACATGGAAAGGAAATACAGTACAATTGCCAGTAACGCAAAGATGATGGTATAAGTAATTAAAGTTTTCTTCATTTCAAACCTCCTTTTAAACTGAAAAAATACCAAATAAAAAGTGGGGCAGAAATAACAAACATGATTATAGACAAGGTGTTATACGTGTTAATTAACCCTATCAATTCAACTAGAATTCCTCCACCCAGGTATCCAACCAGAAAACCGCCACCTTGAATAATCATCCAAAAAGCAGCTTGTGCTTTATTAGCCTGCTTTTTAGGGATTTTAAAGTGTATATAATTAAAGATCGAGTAATATATAACAATATAATTCCACCCGTGTAGGACGTGTGTTAATATCAATAGAGTTGGGGTCTGTGCTAGTGGCGTTATAAACAAACGAATACCGATAGCAAGAATCCCGGTTGCAACAAGAAACAGAGAACCTGTTTTTCTTATGATGGATTTCGCAAATAAAAGAAAAGGAACTTCACAAATTGATAGTACTGCAAAACTTATACCGACAGTACTTTCCGGAAAACCCTTTTGAGAGACGAGAACGGGTAAAAAGGAAGCGCAAAAAGAAACACCCATAATACCTACTGTTGCAGTAATTAACATTAAAATAAACGTCCTTGAACTTCCCGAATTGTCTGTAGTGTATTTTCTTTCACTAACTATTTCGTAAGTCTTAAGTTTTCTCGAAAAGATAAAAGCTAAGATAAGCGCAGTAGTAGAGATAATAAACATAAAGATGAAGCTAATCTCAAAGAGAAATCCCGAAAGGAGTGAAATGGTTGAAAATCCTACTGTACCCATTAACCTGGCCTTATCTAAATGCATCCCCTTTGCCATCAGAGATTCCATAACACCGGCTTCTCCTATTGGTACAACAGATGTGGCAAAAAATCCGAAAAAGATTAACGCAAATAACTTTGGAAAAAAGCCTGGCAAAAAATAAACAGCCCATACTAATATGGCGGGAATCAAAATGAGGAATTTCAAGGTTTTTTTCTCTCCGATCCTATTCTTAAGGCTAAACCAAAAAGGATTTGCAATTAAAGCCATACCAGGTATCACAGCCATCAAAGCCCCGATTTGAACTGGAGAAAAACCCGAATTTTCAAAATACTGAGCCATTATATTGATCATAGCTAGATTGGAATAGATAAACCACTCCACCAATGATTCAAATAACATGTTATCTTACCTTCTTTAAATGATTATTGTAAAAAGCACGCAATTCTCGTGGTGTAGGTGTGTGAACGCCAACGATATTTACATCAAGTGCTGTTTTCACATTCTTTTCAGAATCATCAAAAAAAACTGTTTCCAAGGGATTAAGGTTGTATTCATTTAAGATGTAACGATAAATTTCCTTTTCCGGTTTTATCATTTTTACATGGGATGAAATGATCAAACCTTCAAACATTTTGAAAAAATCGTATTTATTATAGGCTTTGGTAAAAGATTCCGAATGAAAATTGGATAGGACAAACAATCTGTAATTATCTTCAGAAAGCTTATAAACAATCTCAACGTTTTCTTCTATAACAGGCAGATAATCAATAAACCCTAAAAGCGCAAATTTAATTTCTTCTTTTAGTTCAGGGATATTTTTAGCAAATAATTCAACAGCTTGATCAAAGGAAAGGGTTCCTCTGTCTAACTCAGGCCAGTACTTTGTATCCATCATGTTTTCTTTTAATAAAACTGCCTTTTCTTTATCAAACATAGTTGTTAACAACTTTAAAGGTTTCCAATCCAGAAGAACCCCACCAACATCAAAAACAACATTTTTATAACTCATAAAGTACCCCCTCAAATTATTCAATTTATGCTATCACAAAGTGTATTAAAATGCAATTTTTAACATTGGTTGATAATCATTAAAAAAGGGTGTGATCTCTCACACCCTTTTTAATCTTACTGTGTAACCTTTACTCCTACTATCTTATCTTTTCCCAATTTCTTTTTGATTTTAATCTTTGCTTCTTTCTGATTAACTGCATCAACACTAACAGACTTAATGGTATCTCCGTTCAAATAATCCACGGTGAACCTCATAATACCGACCCCCTATATGATGATATGGATAATAATTGAACCTACTAATACAAGACGCAAAGAATCAACAACTTACTTCAAAAATTATGAAATAATGAGATTAAACAATCTCAACAAGTTCTAAATCAAAAACCAATATTCGTCCCACCAGTGGATGATTCCCGTCAAGAATCACTTCATCACCAAGGATATCAACAACAGTAAAAACAGCAACCTTGTCTCCCTCTCCCTGCATGTTCAATCTCAAACCTGGCTTTAATTCTAAATCCTTTGGAAATTGAGATTTATCAAAAACAAATCGTAGTTTTTCGTCATATTCACCATATCCTTCAGCCGGTGGTATTTTTATAGTCGTTTTTTCTCCCTCTTCAAGACCAATTACGGCATTTTCAAATCCTGGAATGACTTGTTTCCCACCAATTGTAAATTCCAAAGGCTCTCTTTCTCTCGATGAATCAAATTCTGTACCATCTTCCAATGTTCCGGTATAATGTACTTTTACCGTGTCTCCGTTCTTTGCTTTAGACATATACTACCCCTTTCTATTTTGTTATAGCTTTGATAATAATCATCCAAATTCTTAGTTGAATTTTCTGATTTATCTTTTATCCATAATTCAGTTATGATCAATTAGCTGATTTTATTATACCATAAACTTCATCAGAGGGTTTTCCAATCGCTGTTGGAACTTGAATCTCGCCTGTTAAAATTTTCTCTTGGATTTCAGATAATTGCGCTTCAATCTCGGGATTTTTTTCAAGAAAACGGGTAAAGTAGTGGTTATAAGCAAGCCCAATAACTCCTTCTTTTATACCCATAGCTACATTTCTCCCAAATTTTAAATCTCCCTTTTCATAAAGCTCTACAGTTTTCACAAGTGATTGACCAATATCTTTCAACATGCTGGTTAAAATGTGATCGTTATATTCCGGGTGGGAGGATTCAAAAACAAGATGTGCATCTGAATCAACGCCAATTGCCCAAGCGTTGTTTTCTACTGCTGCAGGATAAATACCATTCCCAGTATTTGCTGCAACGTTAAATATCACATCCGCTCCATTTTGATACATAACATTTGCCAATTCTCGTCCTTTAGCGGGGTCATTCCATATACCAGCATATGAAACAAGCACCTTGATTTCTTGATTTATATATTGTGCACCTTTTATAAATCCAACAATGAAATCGTTAACGATAGGCGAATCAACACCACCTAAAACCCCTATTGTATTTAAATCATTGGTAAACTGCAGATTTTCAGATTGAGAAACTAACGCTGCTAGTGCTCCGGCTAAAAAAGCTCCCTCATTTTGCTTATAGGAAATCGCATAGATATTGGACAAATTCCCTTCTGAAAAATCGATTTTTGCATCATACAATATATACCTGTTCTCAGGATAAAAGCCTGCAATTCTAATTAAAGGATCAACCATTGGCCATGTCCCTACCACAAGAATATCATAGTTTCCAAATGCAGAAAGTTCATCAAGGGTCGGTTCCCAGATTGCAGGATTGTACGCCATCTCCACAATCTTCGTTTCTGCACCCATATCTTCCTCTAAAACACTTAATCCATGAGCTGCTGAATCGAAAAAGGATTTATCCCCCAACTCACCGTTGATCAAACAAGCAATCCTTAAAGGATTGGCAAATACGTTTGTAATAAATAGCAAAAAGATAATGAAAATCATAATCAGGCTATTTTTCATTTTCACACCTCCAATTAGTTAAAGGTATTTTATCATATGAAAACCATCTCACTCTTTCTAACCATTAAATGTTATAATACACGAAAGTGCTTTTTGGGAGTTGATGTTATTTGAAGAATGCTTTTGAAATATTAGTGAAAATTGAGGAGTGTTCAAAAGAAGCGCTGGAAATCATTAAAAAAGGCAAATTTGAAGAACTGCCAATTATTCTTGATCAAAGGAGTGAATTAATTTCCTCATTATACAAAGCGGAAAGCACTAATCGCGAAACTGAAAAAACCGTGTTACACCGTATTGAAAAATTGGAATCAAAAATGCTGGAAATGCTCAAGAACAGTACAAGTGAGACAAAACAATCGATTAACACTGTTTCTGTTGGAAAAAAGGCTGTTAAAAATGGATATTTTAAATCAAAATTAGAATATGAAAAACACAATCGTTTTTTAAAGAGAGGATAAATAATGAAAAAAATCATCGATAACTTACATATTTTAAGGGATGAAACAATCATAGAGAACGGATTCATCGAAATTGAAGACGGATTTATTTCAAATATCGGAGAAGGTTCAACTAGCAAAACTAACGCGGTGATAATTGATTTAAAAGGAAAACGCGCATTAGCTATTCCCGGAATGATCAATTCTCACACCCATTCAGGTATGGCTGCATTGAAAGGGGCTGGTGATGATTTACCTTTTGAAAAATGGTTGTTTCAAACGATCGTTCCTCTTGAGGAACAATTAGATGATGAGATGATTTATCTATCTACAATGATATCCCAAATGGAAATGGCAAGAAACGGGATCACAACATTTGTAGATATGTACATGATGCTTGATTCTATTATTAAGGCTGTTTCTGAATTTGGAATGAGGGCTTACATAACCAGAGGTCTACAAGATGATTCTTTAGAAGATGGACAGCGTTTGAAAAAAAATATAAAAGCATATGAAAAATATCACAGGACAGCAAATGGAAGAATTTCTGTGGGTTTTGGACCGCATTCTCCGTACCTCTGTTCAAAAGATTACCTAAAAAAGATTGCGGATGTTGCCAAAGGTTTGAATGCCTTGATTCACATTCATTTAAAAGAAACTAAAAAAGAAAGTCATCAATATAGTTTTAGAGAATTGGCAAATATAGGTTTATTTAATACACAAACTATAGCTGCCCATTGTGTTTACGCCGATTCAGATGACATTCAAGTCTTGAAAGAATTCAACGTTTCTGTTGCTCATAACCCTTCTTCAAATTTGAAACTGGCAAATGGTATAGCACCAATTGCGAAAATGTATCAAGAAGGTGTCAATGTATGCCTTGGAACTGATAGTGTATCCAGTAATAATTCTTTAGATTTATTTAAAGAGATGCTATTGGCATCATTGATTCATAAGGGAGAAACAAAAGATCCCCAAGCAATTCCCGCAACTGAATCATTTAAAATGGCAACTTCAAATGGTGCAAAAGCAATTGGCCAAAGGAACATAGGGATTCTAGAAAAAGGGATGCGTGCGGATATCGCCTTTGTGGATATGGATAATATCAATCTTTTTCCTTTAATAAAGCCAATTTCCAATATGGTCTACTCTGGAAGAGGTTCTGACGTTATGGCCACAATGGTGGATGGAGATTTCATTTACTATTTCGGGACCTATCCAAAAATCAATGAAGAGGCCATCAAGAAACAATTCATGGAGAAATACGTCAAACTTTATAAATGAAGGTTTTTTTATGACATTGTTAGACAATTTCAATTTAACTTTTTTTTTAAGACAAGTTTTGGTTCGTTCTCCTGCCGTTTTATTTGCATTGGGTTTACATGAATATGCCCATGCTTTTATGGCAGTTAAACTCGGTGATGACACACCGGTTTTATTAAAAAGAAATACCATCAACCCTTTAAAGCATATTGATCCTATAGGGTTAATTTGCTTCATTATTTTAAGTTTTGGTTGGTCAAGAAGAATACCCGTTAACAACCTAAGGTTAAAAAACAAAAATAAAGACACATTTATCATTGCTTTTTCAGGTCCAGCCTTTAGTTTATTATTAGCCATAATAGCGGCTTTTGTTTTTTATGGTTTTGGAATACATAAGTACAGTTGGTTCTTTAATCCAAATCCAAAAAATACCTTTTTTATTCTTAATTATTTATCCGATGTATTAGGATCGTTTATGGTTATTAATTTAATCATTGCTATTTTTAATCTAATTCCTATTATGCCTTTGGATGCTTCAGCATTATGGTCTGTATTTGTGACCACAAAGCATATGAAAACAGTAATGAAATATCAAGTTTATGGCATTCTTCTTTTGTTGATTTTGATTATTATGGGGATTATACAGGCGATAATGTATCCCGTCATTTCGGGTTTTAACACCATGTTTATCAATTTATCCGGTATCTTTGGATAAAGATGGAGGGGTTTTATGAGAAGCGAAAAAAAGATTTATAACTTTTTGCAAATTGAAAATGATATTTACAAAAAGATAGTAGAAGAACTTTTAGATGTTTATTTGGAATATATACCATACCCCGTTAATGCCGTGATTAGTGATCATCAAGAGGTCATTCAGGAAGGCACTCATTTGCAAATCATAGAAGGAAAAGGCTTGTTTGGATTTATTGACGGTGATCAAAAATTCTTTTTGGAAGATTCCATTAATAACAAAAACATTTTTTTGGGAGTTAATTGGTTTTTGGAACACAATTTGAACGCTAACTTTGATTTTTGTTCGCCTTATTCCATGCGTAGGAGAATCATTTCCGTATTGGAGCCTTTGATAGTTTTGATGGAGGTTGAGGATTCAAAAGGATACAGTCATTCTCAGCGAGTGGCTTCTCTGTTTACTTCATTTGCAAAATATTTGGGATTGGAGCCAAACGAAAGTGCTTTATTCATCCACTATGCCATGTTACATGATGTTGGCAGAATTGGTGTTGAACAATTAATGCTCTACTCCCCAACACGTTTGAGAAATTTTGAGGAAACGGGACAAGACCATACAATAACAGGTTCAGTCTATATATCAACCTTGGAAGTGTTAAACGATTTCGTCCCCTATGTCAGAAGTCATCACGAAAGATTTGATGGCAAGGGATTTCCTGATAGGCTTAAGGGAGAAGAAATTCCCTATTGGGTCAGGGTATTAACCATTGTGAATTGGTATGATAACGCACTAAATACCGTTGATTCTGAATTTTCAATTGGAGTAATGACTGAAAAAGAAGCTTTGGAAGTCATTGAAAATGATAATGGAAAACTCTTTGACCCGGACATTGGCAAGGGATTTATTTCTTTTATCAAAAAAGGATGAAATGAATGAAACCTTATAATATTTCCAGTATCATAGCAGCAGTATGGAATCCAAGGGATGAACTCGAATATTTAGACACTTACAGCGGTAACACCGTCTTTCTTCTTAGTTCAGATTTGGTGAATCTTGGAAATCACATCAAAAAAATCAAAAAAAAGGGGTTTAAGGTTTTTTTGGATATTGATTTTTGTGATGGTTTAGGAAACGGAGAATACGCCTTCAGATATTCCACTTTGCAAGGAGTGGATGGAATTATTACGGTCAAACCTAAGATGATAGATATCGCCAACAGTTATGGCGTACCAAATGTGTTAAGAAGTTTTGCCCTTGACAGCAATTCTCTCTTGAGAATCAACGAAATGATCACAAATATTAATCCAATGTTTTTGGAAATACTTCCTGGTAGTGCGTTTCCCAAGGTTTTTCATTATCTTACTTCAAATGGGTTAAAAACAGACAACATGATTGCGGCTGGGTTAATTGAAACAAAAAAAGAAACGGAAGAACTTTTTAATTGTGGCGCTAAAGCTATTTCTACAAGCAAAACACAATTATGGTGATAGGAGGAAAATAGTATGAAAAAAATCATGATATTGATAATGAGTTTGATCTTTTTATCAGTTTTTGGTCGTGAGTTTTTAATGATCTATCCCAATGGATTATCTATCAAGGGTGATAGTGTTGTTGTAAATTCTGAAAGTTTTCAGTTAGATCTTCCTGACAGCTGGATTGCAGATTCCTTTACATCAGAACCCTACCCACAAAGTTATCAATATGTGGTTCAAAAAACTTTCGATTATTCAGACACACTAAAAGAAGCGAAAGGAAAAAAGATTAAATGGCGTTTTGAGGATGGCACAATTAAGGAGTATAAGCTTCTTCTGGATGATCCTATATTATTATCTGATGAAAACGGTGTTTTTTCACCTAAAAGTGGCACCGCTGTTTTTGATGATGTACAGATAAAAGAACCACAACAATATCTTGATTTACATTTTAACGATGACATTAAACATTTGAATTTTTCATACATGTTTAACAACCTTTCCTATTCAACTGTTTATATTATGAACTTGAATGATGAAAAAGAACAAGCTGAAATCATTGGAACAATAATCATTAATAACGCGACTAAGAAACAATTTCAAACTGACCATTTGTATATTTTTTCGGGAGAAATTAATACAGTTTCAACTGATTATGCCGTTAAAGCCCTGAGAAGTTTTAACTATGAAGCAGATTCTAATAATGGTGGATCTACAATGGAAAGCTTCAGTGATTATAAGATTTATTCTATACCGGGTACCTATTCTTTTAATCGTTTTTCAAAAGACTATATTCAATTCTTACATTCTATAGAATCTTATGACATGATTTATACTTTTAATGCCTACTATACCAATCGGAGTACAGAATTTCAGACTTTCGATCAAACCATTAAATTCTCGAAACTTTCACAACCATTAATGGCAGGAAAGGTAAGAATTCAGAAAAGCGATCAAGAAAAAACTGTCTTTTTGGGCGAAAATACCATCAACAATAACAGTAAAGGTCAAGCCTTGGAAATTAGTTTTGGAAAAGCTTATGATTTGCAAGGAAAGGTGGAGTTAATCCAATCAAACCGGAGTGGAAATACCTACTTTGAAGCATACAAATTCACGGCGAAAAATTACGCGACTGAAGGTAAAAACATACAACTAAACTTTACAATTCCAAGAGATTCTGATGTAGAAGTAGACGTATACGATTTTTCCAGACCAACAGCAACTTTACTTCAAATCCCCTTGACACTACATGGGAAAATGGAAGTTGAGGTTACTTTTGAAATCAGATATGATCGTTGAAGAAATCTTAGAAAGAATCAAAAAAAACCTTAATCCAAAACGCCTGGAGCATACAATGGGAGTTTTGGATTATTCAATTTTGCTGGCTGAAAAGCATGATGAAGAGATCTTACCCGTTAAAATTGGCGCCCTTTATCATGATGCATACAGGAATCATAAAAAGGGTGAATTGATAGAAATGGCAAAAAATCATCAGCTTCATATAACAAAAGAAGAAAAGTATAATCCGATTCTGTTACATGGAAAATTGGCAGCCAACGAATTAAGACAAAAATACCCAACCCTATTAAGAATTGATGAAATAGCCCAAGCAGTTGAGTATCATACCAGTGGATATGTTTTTAATTCAAAAATAGGTAAAATCATTTTTATTGCGGATTCTTTGGAAAAGAACCGAATTTATCCTGGTGTAGAGGAACTAAGAAAACTTTCAATAGAAGATTTGAATGCAGCTTTTTTCCTTATTCTTAAGGGAAAAGTCAGATTGGCATTAGAAAAAAATCATTTGATACTAAAAGAAACCTTAAAGGCTTATAATAGAGCGTTAATAAATAGGGAGAGCATAAATGATCAACATTCTTGAATTCGATTTGAATGAACTAAAACAACATTTAAAAAAAAGGGGTGTCAAACCTTTTAGGGCACTGCAGGTTTTTGATTGGATATTCAAAAAACATATTTTTGATTTTTCAAAAATGCTTAATCTCCCAAAAGATTTCCGGGATATGTTGAAAAAGGAATATGTCATTGGCTTACCAGAATTATCTAATAAGCAGATTTCTTCTGTAGATGGCACAAAAAAATATCTTTGGAATCTGAATGACGGAGAAAAGATCGAATCTGTGTTACTTCTCCATAAAGACAGAAATACAGCTTGTATTTCAACTCAGGTAGGTTGCAGCCTCAAATGCAGCTTTTGTGCCACAGGAAAATCCGGTTTTTCTCGAAATCTGAAGGTATCGGAAATTGTCGGGCAAGTATTGGCAATGTCTGTAGAGCATGGAGAAAGAATAGGAAATATAGTTTATATGGGAATGGGAGAACCTTTTCTTAATTACGATAATCTGAAGAAATCCATTCAAATACTTAATTCCAATGAAGCGTTTGATATTTCAAAAAGAAGAATTTCAGTATCCACAGCCGGAATCATACCCGGTATCCTAAAAATGGCAGAAGATTTCCCTGAAGTTGTACTGTCTGTCTCGTTACATGCACCCAACAACAGGGTCAGAGAAAGATTAATGCCAATTAGTCAAACTTACCCATTCCAGCAGTTGATTCATACAATTAAGCGATACAATGAAATCACTGGTAAACGTGTGACTATTGAATATTTGTTAATCAAGGAAGTAAACGATTCTTTGGAAGATGCCGTTTTATTGACAAAAGCACTGAAAGATTTAAAGGTAAATCTTAATTTAATTCCTGTTAATCCGGTTAATCCTGACTTTGAAAGACCAAGTTTCAGACATATAGCAGCTTTTAAAGAAATTATTGAAAAAAGCGGAGTAGATACTGTTATTAGACAAGAGAAAGGAACGGATATCGCCGGAGCTTGCGGGCAGCTAAAATCTCAAAGTATCAAGGGGGAAATGTTTTGAAAAAGATTGCTGTAGGTATTTTAATTGTTGTCGTATTTATTGGAATGTTTTTCTTCTTAAAGGCGAGTTTCGCCAATGAAATCTTTATTGATCCCGTGATTTTCACCGTTGGACCTTTTGAAATCCATTGGTACGGAGTCATTATCGCCACCGGTATCATCATTAGTTATCTTATCGGAAGAAGCCTTGCGATGAAAGAGGGGATAGATGACGAACATGTTGCTGAAGCGTTAATAGTTGGTGTGATTACTGGAATTATAGGTGCAAGATTGTATTATGTTTTCTCCAGATGGGATATTTATTCCCAGGTACCAGGAGAAATCTTTAAGACTTGGCATGGTGGAATGGCCATTCATGGTGGGGTTATTGGTGCCATGATAGGTGTTTTTATTTATACAAAACTCAGAAAAAAATGTACCTTCACTTTTTTGCAGGGTTTTGATATTGCCGCTCTTATGCTTCCCTTAGCACAGGCTATAGGAAGATGGGGGAACTTTTGTAACCACGAGGCTTATGGTAAACCCACCGATTTACCTTGGAAAATGTACATACCTCTCAGATTCAGAATGCCTGGGTATGAATCTTTTGAGTTCTTTCACCCGACATTTTTATATGAATCTCTCTGGAATATCGGAGTGTTTGTCTTTCTTTTCTGGTTTTATAAAAATAAAAGGAAAAATTTTGGTGAAATTCTCGCATTATATATGATTTTGTATTCTATTGCAAGGTACTTCATAGAGGGGTTAAGATTGGACAGTCTGTATTGGGGTGAATATCGTGCAGCCCAAATTACAAGTGTTTTATTGATCGTTTTGGGTATTATTTTATTTATTTTAGTGAGAAAATTTGGAAAAGACAATCACTCTAAAAAACTGCAGTCATAATAACAGAAAGGAAGCATAGAGTATATGCAAGAAATTAAACGGATTCCACCAAATGATTCGGAGGCTGAAAGGGCTGTTCTCGGTTCAATTTTATTAGACCCTGAAGTCGCAGGTGATGTATTTGAAATACTGAGGCATGAAGATTTTTACGTTCATTCTCATCAACTAATCTATAATTGTATGGAATTGTTATATGATGATGCTGAGGCGATTGATCCTTTAACTGTTTCTGATTTACTTAGAAAACAAAAGCATCTGGAAACAGTTGGAGGCGAATTAACCATTGCACAATTGGCAGATAGTGTTCCAACATCTGCACATGCTACGCATTACGCAAAGGTTGTTAGAGAAAAGTCAATCTTAAGAAATCTGATTAATTCCGGTGGAAAAATTGTAGAGAGTGCATTTAGTTTAGATGATGTAGACAACATTTTAGATCAAGCGGAAAGAAGCATCTTAAGTATTGGCGAAAGGTATATTGAAAAATCTTACGCCCCCATTGGAAAAATCGTACACGATGCCTTTGATAAACTGGATCAAATAAAAGTACGACATGATTCTCCGGAAGGTTCTCTTCTTGTGACTGGACTTGCAACAGGCTTTAGATCTTTAGATGAAATGACAACTGGTTTTCACCGCTCTGATTTAGTCATTGTTGCAGCAAGACCTTCCATGGGGAAATCGGCATTAGCCCTTCAGTTGGCAAGAAACATGGCTGTAGATCATGGTTATAAAGTGGGGATATTTAGCCTGGAAATGTCCTCTGAACAGATTGCTTTAAGATTGCTCAGTCTTGAATCAAAGGTAAATTTTGAAAAACTCAGAAAAGCGGACATTTCAGCCGATGAGTGGAACAGGCTGACTGCTGCAGCGAGTAAATTTATGAAAGCCTCTATCATCATCGATGATGACTCTATGCTGGATCCCAGAGGATTAAGAACAAAGGTCAGAAGAATAAAGAAGGAATACGGATTAGACGCTATCGTGATCGATTATCTTCAACTGATGAATAGTGGGAGAAATCGCGAAAATCGACAACAAGAAATTTCAGAAATTTCCAGAAGTCTTAAAGTGCTTGGTAGGGAAATGGATATTGCCGTAATCGCCGCCTCTCAGCTTTCTCGTTCTGTGGAACAACGCGAAGATAAAAGACCGAGATTATCCGATTTAAGAGAATCAGGAGCCATTGAGCAAGATGCCGATACAGTTATTTTTATTCATAGAGAGTCTTATTACAAACGGGCAAAGTTTGAAGAGGATGAAGATGTAGGAGAAGTGCAAATGCTCAATCACCCGCATCCTGCTGAAATTATTATTGGGAAACAACGAAACGGACCTGTTGGCAGCATTAACCTTATCTTTGATCCAACTGTAGTGGGTTTCTTCTCCATGGAAAAATCCTTTACCCCAAAAGTATAGGGACATTAGAGTAATGAAAATTCTTCTTATCAATCCTTGGATTTACGATGTCGCTTCTTTTGATTACTGGTTAAAACCCTTAGGATTATTGATTTTGGCCAGAAAGCTTCAAGAAAGTGGTCATGAATTAAAATTGATCGATTGTTTAGACAGATATGATCCGGATTTGATTCAATACACCGGAAAATCAACAAAAAGTAAATGGAATGGTACGGGAAAATTTTATTCAGAAAAAGTTAAAAAACCACCTCAAATGTCACACATACCCAGATATTTTAAACGCTACGGTTTACCAAAAACCTTATTTGATCAAAAACTAAAGGAGTTAGTCGAATCAGGATTTAACCCTGACTGTACTTTTGTTACTTCCGCAATGACTTATTGGTATCCGGGACCATTTGAAGCCATTAAAAGTGTAAAAAAAATTATCCCAAGTACAAAGGTGTTCCTCGGTGGAAACTACGCTAATCTGATGATGAATCATTCAAAGCTTTCTGGTGCAGATTTTGTTTGTAAGAAAAGTAAGATGTCAGAAGTACTTGGCTTTCTTAATTCTCATGGAATTAGCATCAAAAACACCTTCCAAAAAGAACAGGATTTGATTCCCCTCTATGAATTATATAAACACCCAATGAGCCACTTAGTCTTTCTTAGTTCATTAGGATGTCCTTACAGATGCACTTATTGTGCAACTCCATTTTTACAGGATTTTGTACAGGAAGATCCCACTCGATTAGTACAAGCCATCGATCATTATGCCTCTATGTTTAAGGTCAAAAATATCGCCTTTTTTGATGACGCCATACTGATTAACCATAACAATCATTTTGATCAAATTTTACAGAAATTGATCGATAAAGGGATAAAACAACGTGGTATAATGGTTCATATACCGAACGGCATTCATGCCAAATTGTTGAAAAAAAATACCGCTGAGCTGATGATGCAAGCAAATGTAAAAACAATCAAAGTCGCATTGGAAACCATTAACCCAAAGCTCCAAGCTTCCACAGGGGGGAAAGTAACGAATGAAGATTTTTACCGTGCCGTCAGCCTATTAAAAGAAGTAGGATTCACCAAAGATGAAATTGCGGCATTTATCATGATTAACCTTCCCGGACAAGGTTTTAAAGAAGCAATTGAGGTACATGATATTTGTCGGGATTTG
Organism: uncultured Thermotogaceae bacterium; assembly: GCA_964629135.1. GTDB lineage: Bacteria > Thermotogota > Thermotogae > MWEM01 > MWEM01 > JASUTC01. Next base: position 60,143 of record CAZVPY010000001.1, read on the forward strand.
AAAATACTTCCTGAAATCAACGAATACACTCCAATTCCAGGTACCATCGATTTTCAAAGGGTCTTTGGTGATAATCAACTACCAATTGGATTTGATCCCCTTTTATTGAATAACACCATTCTCAGCTTTTCTTGGAACAAAGGACTAACAATTGAAGAGATAGAACTCATTAAAAATTACAATAAAAAGGTGGTCAACGAAATAAAAAACGGAGGGTTTGACAGATGAAAAGAAAATTGATTGAGAAAGCCCTGGCAGTTATGAAAAAAGGCGGGGCTGATTTTGCGGAACTATTTTTAGAAAAACGCAACAGTAACAACATGGAGATGAACAACGGGAAATTGGAACAGGTTAACTCTGGACTCATTCACGGTGTGGGGTTACGTGGAATAGCGGGTAAAAAGGCAATATACGCCTATACAAATGATTTATCTGAAGAAGCTGTACTTAACGCATCAAAAAGAATCGCTCAAGTAATTGAGGATGAGGGAAAAGATGATGTAGAGATGAATCTGACAAAACTAAAAAAGGGTAATTTGAGCCCCATTCTATTGTTTCCGGATAAAATCAAAAAAGAAGAAAAATACCATGTCATGAAACTCGCCAATGAAGGTGCTGCTTCATACTCAAAACAAATCAGCGAAGTTCGGATCAATTATTTTGATTATCGGCAAAATATCGTTATTGCAAACTCTGACGGCCTATTAACCGAAGATGAAAGAATAAGGACCCGTTTGATGGTATTTGCAGTGGCTACTAAAGGTAACGAGAAAGAAACTGGTTTTGTTGGACCAGGAGCAGGTATGGGTTTTGAATTCTTCAACACATTCGATGTAAAAGAATCAGGAAAAGAGGCTGCAAGAATTGCAGTGAAAATGATCAACGCAGAATTTGCCCCTGCAGGTAAAATGCCGGTCATCATTTCAAACAAATTCGGAGGTGTGATTTTCCATGAAGCTTGTGGACATGCACTTGAAGCCACCTCAGTTGCCAAAGGGGCTTCAGTTTTTGCCGATAAATTAGGACAAAAAATTGCCAATGAATGTGTTTCCGCTGTAGATGATGCCACGATACCAAATGCATGGGGCTCTGCCAATATAGATGATGAAGGAACACCGACACAAAGAACCCTTTTAATCGAAAATGGTATCTTAAAAAGTTATCTCATCGATAAACTGGGAGGCATTCGTATGAATATGCAATCCACAGGGAGTGGTAGAAGGCAAAATTATACTTATGCCCCAACTTCACGAATGTCCAATACATTCATCCTCCCAGGTAATTTCCTACCCGAAGAAATTATTGCCAACACACCGAAGGCTTTATACGCCAAAAAAATGGGCGGTGGGTCGGTCAATCCCTCTACCGGAGAATTCAATTTTTCTGTTAGAGAAGGTTATTTAGTCGAAAACGGTAAAATAGCAAAGCCTGTTCGAGGGGCTACATTAATCGGAAAAGGTTTTGAAATACTCAATAAGATTGACATGATCGGTAACGATTTAGCGCGAGATGAGGGTATGTGTGGGTCATTATCCGGATCGATTCCTGCAGATGTGGGACAACCAACTATTAGGGTATCTGAACTGTTAGTAGGGGGGAGAAACTGATGAAGATAAGAGAGTTTAAAAAACTGGTATTTAAAAACGCCCAGAAAAAAGGAATCGAAAATTTTGAGCTATATCACATGAGCTCTCATGAATTTGAATGCTCAATCAATAAAGGAGAAATTCAAAGTTATAAGGATGCAGAAAATGGCGGTGCCAGTTTTAAAGCCTTGAAAAATGGTAAAGCCGGATACAGTTTCACGGAGGATTATACAGAAGATGAAGCAGCAAGAATCGTAACTGATGCTCTGGAAAATCTAGAGTTGATCGACTCTGATGATGCAGAAGTCATTGGGACAACCAAATTTAAAATTGAAAACTGGAAAGATTATGATATGCGTTTTGATGAAATATCCCCAAAACAAAAAATAGATGATACAAAGCAATTGGAGAAAAAGATTCTGGAAAAAGATCAACGAATCGTTATGGTACCTTATTGCTTCTACAACGACATGTATAATGAGATTTACTTTGCAAATTCAAACGAATTAGAGTATTCCTATAAAAACGGTGGCGGTGGTATGTATGCCGGTGCAATGGCAACCAATGGTAAACAAAACAAATTTGGAATGGATTTTATGTTCACAACCGATCCTAAACAAATTGATATTGAAAAACTTGCTTCATCTGTTGCCAAAAAATCCATCGGTTTACTGGATGCCAAAAGTATCAAAAGTGGAAAATACCCTGTGGTCTTAAATTACAATGTACTTGGCAATATTCTCGGACTCTTGGTTCAGATGATATCAGCAGAAAATGTGCAAAAAGGCTTTTCATTGTTAAAAAACAAACTCGGTGAAAAAATTGTATCAGATAAGATTACCATAACGGACAAAAGATTCTATCAAGACAGTATTTTCAATTGTCCTGCTGATTCTCAAGGCACTTTGACAAAAGACAAAGAGATTATTTCAGGGGGTGTCCTCACCACTTACCTTCACAGTTTAAAGACAGCGCTTAAAGATGGCATTTCACCAACCGGGAATGCATTTAGAGGCAGTTATAAAGGCATTGAATCAATTCTCCCCGTAAACATCGATTTTGCGGCTGGAGAAATGAGTCTTGAGGAACTTTTTGAACAAATGGATTCAGGATTATACATTACAGGTGTACAAGGAATGCACTCAGGAGCAAATCCAGTATCTGGTGAATTTTCTCTTGGTGCTGAAGGATACAAAATTGAAAATGGAAAAGAAGCTTATCCTATTGAACAAATAACATTATCGGGAAATCTGCTTAGAATGCTTCAAAATGTAGAATTAATCGGATCAGACAAACAAATGGCGATGGTTATGTCTCATGGAATGTATACGCCTTCAATTTTGATCAGCGAAATGGATATAGCGGGAAACGAATAAGATGCTTACATCAATCCACATCAGTGTGGGTTTAACCGGTTTAATGGGATCGGGTAAAAGTGAAGCAGCCAATTATTTAAAAAGGACCGGTTTTCCGGTCCTTTTTATGGATCAGGTTGGACATGGTTGCCTTCAAGATCATGAAGTTTTTCAAACCCTTGTAAACACTTTCGGTTTAAAGATTTTGGATGAAGGGGGAAAAATCAACCGAAAAAAACTATCCCAAATTGTTTTTAAAGATCACCAAAAACTCAAACGATTAAACGCTATTTTGCACCCAAAAATGAATCAAAGAGCGCAAAATTGGATTAAACAACACTTTCAAAAGGGGCAAGAAATAGTTTTTATCGAAGCAGCTATTCTATTCGAAATGAAGATGAACTTTTTTCTTGATTATATAGTCTTAATAAAAGCTTCGGATAAAGAAATAATCGATCGCATTAAAAAACGAGATCAAAAATCTGAAGTTGAAATTCAGCAAATTCTTGAAACACAGAAAACGAATATGGATAAAGTTGATTACGTCATTAACAATGATGGTTCTTTGGGAGAGTTATACAAAAGTTGTGATCAATTAATCAACAGATTAAGGCTTAAGTTATAGTTTGCAAAATCAGCTAATTTGTGGTAAAATATCTCTCTGTTAAAGGATTTAAACCCCTATAGGGGGCGATCAGGGTTCGACGGAAGTTGACGGATCTAAGGAAGCGTGCCGAGTTTTCATCAGACTCGTTAAACGGGTGAACAATCAAATTAATTGACGAAACAGAATTTGCTTTAGCGGCCTAAAAAAGGCTGCCGTTCTTCTGACTGTTTAGCTCGAGACGGGCTGAAAGAGCGACGATAATTCGAGCTTACTCCCTTTCATTTCCGTGATGTTTTGGAGGACATTTTAGCGGATAGGATGAGCTAGGTTTGCTTTTGTACCCGGTGATTCTGAAATTTAAACAAAAGCTACGCACGTAGAGGCCTTTTATACGCTGCTTTCGGACGGGGGTTCAATTCCCCCCGCCTCCACCATTTTTATTCCTCTTTTTCCAATGTTTTATAGAAGGAAGTAAGATCGATTTCTTTCGGTTGAAAATCTAATATCTTTGCTTTTATTTCCTTTAAATAGTCTTCAGCTGTTTTCTTCCAAGTGTATTTTTCTAATACCCGCATAATTGAGAGATCCGAAAATTTTTGGTAATTTTTCTTAGGCACCAAGGACTTTTTCAATGTATCAATAATAGAATCCACATCTTCAGGATCAAACAGAAAACCATATTTAAAACCATTTTCCCGCAAAATTTCACTTGGACCGCCATTTCGAGTTGCTGCCACCGGTAACCCGCAAGACATTGCTTCAATAACTGTTAAACCAAAGGGTTCATACACAGCAGGATTACAAAATACAGATTGTTTTTCTTTTGCAGATCTGTAAAGTGATGCTAAATCATTCTGATTTTCAGCATTGTAAAAGGATATGTGATTTTTCAGTTTAAATTCTTTAATATAGGCTAACCACTCTTTAACAATTTTTCTTTCGCTTTCTTTTAATTGATCTATACTCTCATAGACATCTTGTATTCCTCTGACGACAATCAGCAAATGAGCTTTTTCCCTTAATTCTTTATCCTTTGCAAAGGCTTTTATAACACCTATGTGGTTCTTCTTGCCATCAATTCTGCTGGAAAGAATAATTAAAGGTTTTTCGTAATCTTTGATAGAATCACAGGCCGACTGATCATCCATGGATTTAAACTCGTTGAAAATTCTTCTGTTTACCCCCGGGGGAACAACTTTAAAATGAACATCATCCTTAACATCAATCCATTTCTCGTATTTTTGATGTCCGTACTGCTCAAATCTTTCCATTTCAGTACTGACAAAATTAACACAGGAATATTTCATGGATATCCTCTCAGCTGCCAGGCGTTTGCTAAAATGAAAGATTCTTTCAAAATCATTTATGTTTTCACGGTTGATCCCCAGCTTGTCCATTTTTAAAGCACCGAGAGAATGGGCGGTAAATGAATAGGGGATTTTTTCTTTCTCAGAGATCATGGCGCATGCTATACCACCATCACCATAATGTCCCGTTAAAAAATCAGGTTTCTCTCCCTCATCTTTATAAAATTCAATGATATTATCAGACCATTCTTCCAAGTAAGGCCACAAATCTTCTTTTCTTAGAAAATGCCCAGGCCCACACGGTATTCGAATGATGCGCAAATGATCAATGCCTTCGTATACATCACTTTCAGTTTCAAACTCTGGCCATTTTGAATCCCTTATTTTTCGAGTAAGAATATCTGTTTTTATCCCCATTTCTGACATTGCAGAAGCTAATTCTTTGACATATACCAACTGTCCACCAAAATCTGGATGTTCAGTCCAATAACTATTTTTAGAGTCAAAATTACCTTGTGGATTTAAAAAAGCAATTCTCATTTTTTCACTCCCTTTTTGGGCTTATAGCTGTTACTTTTTATTACATCAAAAATTCAGACTTGATGACTTCCATGGAAGGCAAGGGAAGATCTGAGCCAACGGTTCTCAATCTGAAAGCCGCCACGGCACTGCCCCACTTCGCTGCAGTAAATATATCTTGATCGTTTAATATACCGCAATAAACACCAGACCAAAATCCATCCCCGGCTCCCGTTGTATCAACAACAATTTGACTAACCGATTTTTGATGAATTGTCTTTTCCCCATTTGAAACAAGTGCGCCATCTTTGCCCATGGTCAGAATAACATTCTGCGCTCCCAGCTTATGAAAAGCTTGGATATATTCTTTATTATGCATTCTTCCAAAAATGTGAAAAGCATCATCGTCAGAAGGCTTACAAAGATAGGTTTTTTTTAAAACTTCCTTTATTGTTTGCATGGGATCTTCATCTTTTTCCCATAATATCTTTCTAAAGTTAGGGTCAAAACACAATTTTGTATTTGTATCCTCAACATCATCCATTATACTAAACACCGTTTTACGAGATGGATTATGTGAAATGCTCCAGGAACTGATATGAAAAAAATGAGTTTCTTTTAATAGCTGAACGATGTCCTTAGGTTTCTCTATACAGTAATCAGCTGATCTAAAGGGCAAGAATTTGGGATTCCCTTTTGATTTTGCAACAAAAACCATTGATGTGTTCTTTTCCTTATCCACTTGTACATAAGTTGTATCAATTCCCTTTTCTTTAAATGTTTTTTTTAGATACTCTCCAAAAGGGTCATCTCCTATTCTTGTTATTAATATCGCCTTTTCGCCCAAATTCAGAAGATTTGCCGTTATGTTCGCAGGAGAACCTCCTGCATGCCTTATAAAGTTCTGGACTTGGGATAAACTTTCCGAATAGTCATCTGAAAGAAAATCGATGAGTGCTTCTCCAAGTAATAACACCCTTTTCATTGTGATCCCTCCATTTTTAAATCTCAAGACTGAAAAAAGGTTTTTATCGCGTTGGCAATATGCTGTGCTATCCCTTTTTCAAAAGGATAAGGCAGGATTTTGTCCACGGATATTTGATCCTCAGGTAGAAATGATGCCAAAGCTTGGGCAGCTTTCATCTTTACTTCATCTGTAATTTGCTTTCTAGCTTCAACAGCCGCTTTCATAATCCCCGGAAAGGCTAACACATTGTTTACTTGATTGGGGAAATCAGATCTGCCTGTCCCAACAATCACAGCACCTGCTTTTAAAGCTTCTTGAGGGGATATTTCCGGAACAGGATTTGCCATAGCAAATACAATAGCATCTCGGTTCATACTGCTAATCATCTTCCCATCAACGACATCTGGTGCTGATACGCCGATAAAAATATCTGAATTAACAATGATTTTCCTCAGATCACCTTTTTCATTTTGAGGGTTGGTTCTCTTTGCCATTAAAATTTGTTCTTCATTTAAATCATTTGCCCCTCTATAAATGGCACCGTTGATGTCACATAAAACAACCTTTTCAAAACCATAACCAATCAACAATTTTGCTATGGCAATCCCAGCTGCACCAGCACCATTAATAACGACTTTACAGTCTTTGACAGGCTTATGAACAAGCTTTAGTGCATTGATGATTGCAGCAAGTACAACGACTGCAGTCCCATGTTGATCATCATGAAACACCGGTATATTAAGGACTTCCTTCAATCTTTTTTCTATATAAAAACATCTTGGAGCTGAAATATCTTCCAAATTAATTCCACCAAAAACAGGAGAAATATTGATCACGGTTTGAATAATCTCCTCGCTGTTTTGTGTTTTCAAACAAAGGGGAAATGCATTGAGATCTGCAAATTCCTTGAAAAGAACTGCTTTCCCCTCCATAACCGGTAAAGCGGCTTGAGGACCAATGTTTCCCAATCCCAAAACTGCTGAACCATCACTGACTATGGCAATTGTATTGCCTTTTATTGTATAATCATATAGATTGCCAGGATTCTTTACAATTTCTTTGCAGGGAGCGGCAACTCCGGGGGTGTAAGCTATACTAAGATCTTCTTTGTTTTGAACGATTGATTTTACATGGGTGGAAATCTTTCCTTGCCACTTTTTATGGCGTTCAAGAGATTTTTTGTAAATATCCAAATTCTTCCTCCCCTTAGTTTTTTTTATTATATATTAATTTTCCCAAAATGCAAAGAATCAAAGGGAGGTTTTTTACCATGAAAAGATTTATATTGATTATTATAGTCCTGTTAACCTGCATTTGTTCCTTCTCACAACAGTATTATCACTTTCCAACAGAACATTTTGATGTATATTATCAAAAGGCTTCCAGAGAATCAGCCGTTCAGTTGATACAAGAGGGTAAAAAAATATTCGAAACTTTGACCGATTTTTATGGCATTCAACCCAAAAAGAGATTAAAGGTTTACTTGCTGGATACCGTTGATTTTTCCAATGCCTATGCCGACATCTTTTCTAATGCTATCATTATTTACATCAACCGAAATGGTTCTGATTATTACAGCAACACCTATAAATGGTGGGTCCCTTTTGTCTTTTCTCATGAATTAACCCATATTTTAGTAGCCAATAAATCAGATTGGACGAAAGATCTCCTGGGAATTTTCGGTCATCCTGTTTCTGTTCTCTACGATACCGCCTTCACACCTTCTCATTTCCACGAAGGAGTATCCATCTATTCAGAATCCCTTCTTTTCCAAGAAGGAAGACTCAATGATCATCGGTATCTCTCCTATCTAAAAGCTGAAATTCAGGATAATGGTTTCAAGGGATTATCTTTAGCCGGTGGGATGACATCTCCTGAGTTTACTCCAACGGGATTTAATTATCTATATGGATCCTATTTTATTCAGTATATAGAAGAAGAATTTGGTTCTCAAGCGGTTTCAACTATTGTGAATCAATATGGCCAAAAATACAGATTCAACTTTATTCACGCCATGGAAGAGATCAGTCAAAAGCCTTATCCTGAATTGATTGCACATTGGAAATCATGGCTGTATGAGATCACTGCTAAGCAACCAGCTTCTGACAACTATCAATTTGAAAACATCACTAATGCAGGTTATTATTCAGGAATCAGCGATGTTTCAGATCATTACCTTTATTATTTTTCACAAGCTAAAGGAACCCAAACTACGCTGTATAGAAAAGATGATTCTGAAATTTCTTCAATGATTTTACCCATACCAACAGATTTTGCCGTCTCACCATCGGATCATATCGCCCTTATTTACGCAAATTCTAATGGTTATGAACAATATGACCTAAACCTATATACCGGAAGGTTTATGGGGTCATTTAAACGGTTAGAAGAGATAAAAAGACCCGTATCTGTTGAATGGTTAGATGATGACACATTGGTTTATTGTTTTTTGGAAAATGGGGGCACGGGTCTGGCTACTTATAATTTGTTAGATAAAAAAACAACCTATCTTCTGTCGCCAAGTCCGGATTTTTACATCAACGACATCAGTTGCTATCAAGGGCGGCTCATTTTATCCATTACTTATAACGGAACCGCTGACATTTATGAGTTAGATATCGAAGAAAATAAACTTCGGGTTTTATTTCAAACTGTATCCGATGAAATTGATGTTTTTCTATGTTCAAAAGGTATCTTATTTGCCAGCGATCAAGAAGGTGAATTTGACATTTATCTCTATGATGAATCAGATTCTTCTCGGAACAAGTTAACTGATTCTCAGTATGGAGCTTTTAATCCAATTTGTTTCAATGATACAGTTTATTTTAGGACTTATTCTGGAATGGGCTTTGATTTTATTCGACTGATCCAAGGGGTTGATAAGCCTGTTGTTTTTAATGGTCAATCATATGATTATCCTGAAATAAATATTAAAGAAGATCCGGTAATCAAAAATGTTCTTGAAAAATGGCATTATAAACATACACCGTTACCTACCCCTCGGTTCGGAATTCCAGCGCTTTTCATTCTAAATAATCAACTTACAGGCATTGCGGGTTTTGCTGGATGGGATGACTTAAAAGAATGGATATGGTATGGATATCTTGGGGGAATAGGAGAATATTTTGCATGGGATTATTCTCTCATGCACAGAGGATTTCCCGATTTCCAGTTGACTTGGAATGGAAACCCTAATTATGAAGAATTACGGGCTGCTTTTCATTTTCCTTTTGCTTTGAGAGAAGATGAAAGGGCTGCTTACATTGAACCAGCCATCAATTTGGGAGTCAATCATACACGAAATGATTTGCCATGGAAAGTAATCACAGACTTTTATTTACATCAAGCTTTTAACCCGATTGTCTATCCGGATAATCCTGTTTCAGTACCTCAATTCCTTCAAGTTATTCAATTAGGGACATCAGGTTTTTTCTCCCAGACAGGTATTGGATTGGCACTTCCTTATTCTATGACAGGAATGATTAGCCAGAGAACGGCATATTCAAACACCTCATTACAGGCAGAAACATGGTATCCTATGAATTTTATACCATCTGTGGGTACTTCTGAAGGGAAATTTAAATTATCATCTCCGATTCTTCATCTCGGAATAAATACTGATTTATCAAAAAAAATGCCCTTTGCTGGGATTATTGGTCTTTGGATTGATGTTGGACTTCAATATTGGCTGGATTTCAGATTAACAATTGATTTCTACATAGGAGAAGAAATACAACCAAAAATTGGAATACAAAATACTCTTTTGGGAATGATCTAAAAAAAGGTATTTGATTAAACCATTCTGATTAAACTCTCATAATAAGGAGCAAATATGATCAAAATTAATAACCTGACATTTTCATACGATGTAAAAGCAAAACCCGTTTTAAAAGACCTGTCTCTGGAAATCAAACAAGGAGAATTTTTTGGAATAATTGGGCCAAACGGAGCGGGTAAAACAACCCTCTTTAAACTTTTACTGGGTTTTTTATCCCCATCAAAAGGGTTTATTGAACTTCTGGGAAAACCATTAAACAAAATGAAAAGGAAAGAAATAGCAAAAAAACTTTCAGCAGTTATGCAAGAGTTCTACCCGGCTTATGATTTTACCGTTGAAGAAATTGTTCATTTAGGAAGAACACCTTACTTAAATATGTTCTCGGATGAATCTAAAGATGACTGTATGATGGTTAAAAAAGCGATAGAAGAAACCGAATTGGAGGGTTTTGAAGAAAAATTGTTTAATCATCTGAGTGGCGGTGAAAAGCAACGTGTCTTAATTGCCAAATGTTTTGCCCAAAATACCCCGATCATTTTACTAGATGAATTTGTTGCGCACCTTGATATTGGACATGTACAACAGTTAATTAAACGTGTCTATAAAAAAAATAGGGATGATGGCATCACAGTAGTTGGTATTTTTCATGATATCAACATAGCCTCTCTTTACTGTGATAGAATAGCTGTTTTAAATGATTCGAAACTAGAAACGGTTGGCCAACCATCGGAAGTTATTAATAATAAGTTGTTGGAACTTGTTTATCATGCTGATTCATACATCTTCCAACACCAAGATGATCACAAACCGCAGATTGTTTTAAGGAAATAAATGTATGTTTATTCTGACTAAACTGATTTTAACGATACGAGTGGATCAAGTTTTTTCACTCAAACAAAAAAGATCCATAATAAATAAAATAAAAACACATATACTTAATACTTATAATGCCTGCTTTGCAGAAAGTCACCAACAAGATTCACTTAGATATTTGGGAATTACTATTGGAATATTATCAAACAAAAAAAACGGACTTAAATCACTTTTAGAAAAGCTGATGGAAGAGATAGAAATCATCAGTGAAGGTTTTATCGAAAAAGATGAAATCGACAATATTTAAACGGGCGAAAGGATTTCGCCCGTTTATTTGTAGCTTTTATTTCTGATTCTTTATGCAACTCGCACATTTACCGTAAAATTTTATATTGTGGTCTTCCGGTTCAAAGCCCGTTTCCTGTATTACCATTTCTTCAATCTTTTCGACTAGTTCATCTGGGATCGTCATTGTTTCACCACAATCGGTACAAATTAGATGATGTTTACCATGTTTGTTACTATCGGCTAATTCGAATCGTACAATTCCTTCATCAATCTCAATTTTTCTTAATAAACCGAGATCACTTAGCAACTCTACCGTTCTGTACACCGTTGCCTTACTAATTCTTGATCGTTTATCAAGTAATTTCCTGTAAACTTCTTCAACACTAAGATGATCTTCAGGAGATTCAGCAAAAATTCTCATAATAAGCTCTCTTTGAGCCGTGATTCTAAAATTTCTATCCTTTAATTCTTTTCTCAAAATATCATTAACCATCTTTTTCTCAGCACCTCCCATATGCTATATCTTAATCATTTATAATTTTATCAGTTTTACGTTTAAAATGAAATACGATTATATTATATTTTTGTTAATTTTTGCTATTGTATCTTGAAATAATTATTGTCCCAACCACATTTAAAACCAATAAAACAAGGATAATGTCTAAAATGTACGGTAAATCGTTTAACATCGCATATAACATAAACAAGGTCAGGACTTTCATACCAATAGAATTCATTTGCACGAGTATATTCCAATTATTCCTTTTTCTTAGTGCATTTACTAGCTGAAATCCAAGAAGAACGACTATTGAAAAAAATAAGACAAACTCACTCAAACTTCATCGCCCCTGTATGTAACATAGCTTGTTTCAGTTTCAAACACCCTTATTTCATAAAGATGGTAAAGAGGATTACTCAAGCATAACACCAATCGTTCCCAAATCCATATGGCGATTGATTCAGCGGTTGGTTGCTTTATGTGATCGTTTAGGTAAGAATGATCGAGAATATCCAAAACCTGCTCTTTTACAACGCTCTTTAACACCAAAAAATCTATGATCATTTGCTCCTCATCTAATTTCCCTTCGACCGTTACATCCAAACGATAAGTATGACCATGTAATTTCTCACATTTACCATGGTATTTTATCAAATTATGGGCTGCATCAAATTTAAAGGTTTTAGTAATTAGCATCCATTAACCCTCTCTCAACTCTAATCCTTCCTCTTTAAATATCTGGATTACACCATTGAAGTTACGATTGAGTTCTGATTCGGTCAGCGTATGATTGGTTGATCTGAACAATACTGAGAGGGTGATACTATTATAGCCTTTTGGTATGTTTTTCCCGCTGTAAACATCAATGATGGTTACATTCTCAACAAAATCGATATGTTTAATCTTTTTAATAATATGACCCATTTCAGTTCCTTTACCTACTAAAACTGAAAAATCTTTTCTGCTGGCGGGGAAATTTGTTCCCAAAATGGACCTCCATTTTCTCTGAGTTACGTTTTGGAGTTGTTGAATTCTTTCCAGATCCAGTTCGCAAAAGAAAGTAATGTCTGTTACGGCAAACGCATCAAGTATTTCTTGTCTAATCATCCCAAAAACACCTATTTGCTCACCATTTAACAAAATACTTGCCGATTGTCCCGGATACATGATCTGTGTATAAATGGTATCATTTTTTAGCCTATCAAAGACAATTTTTTCATTATCTATTTCCAGATGCCACAAAATCTCTTCTATTGAACCTTTAAAATTAAAAAAATCTACGCGTTGTTTACTCTGATAATCTTCCGGGTCAATTTTACCTGTAGCAGCCATTATAAGTCTTTCACGCTCTTGAAAACATCCATTTTCATCAAGCAGAAAAGATGATCCGGTCTCAAAGAGTTTTAAATCGTACTGTTGATGTGAATGATTATATCCCAGTGTTTTTAACATAGTAATAAACAATGAAGGACGTAGAATTGACATGTCTTTTGACAATGATTTCATAATCTCAATCTTGTCTTTATTCCAAGAAAAATTCTTATCTTTAGATATCTTCAAAATATCATCTGGATCGATCAACGAAATGGGAATAATTTCGTTGTACCCAGCAGCCATTACCAACTCTCTAATATTGTATCTAAAAGTTTGAAAAGAGTCTCTCGATTTTGAATAACCTCTTAAATAAGGAATTCTCGAAGGAATCTTATCATAACCAACGACTCTTCCAATCTCTTCAATCAGATCGACTTCTCTTTCAATATCCGGTCTGAAGGTTGGTATGTTTACCTCCCACCTATCGCCATCTGAACTTCTTTTAATGTCAAAATCTAAATGAATCAAACAGTCTTCGATTTGTGAAGTAGTATAATTGATTCCTAACAATTTTTCAACTTTTTCTTTTCTCAATAATACCTGCTTGGATTTTATGGGATTATGATACACATCCAATAACTCTTTGGCTGGGTTTCCAGATGCCAGTTGTGATATCAAATGGGCTAATCTTTTTAAAACATATTCTGCGTCATTTGGATCTACACCTCTTTCAAAGCGATATGAAGAATCACTCATGATATTCAACCTTCGAGCGATTTTTCTAATCTTAACAGGATTAAAATAGGCAACTTCCAAAAATACCGTTTTTGTCTTTTCGGTTACTCCTGTACCTTCACCACCCATTATACCGGCCAATGCAAGGGGATTTTTCCCATCAGTAATTAATAACTCATCACCCGTAAACTCCGGAGTTTCCTCATTTAATAACTGTAAGGTTTCTTTTTCTTTTGCCAATCTCACCACGATCGATTTATTTTCAAGTTTATCGTAATCAAAAGCATGTACCGGATGCCCGGTTTCCATTAAAATATAATTGGTGATATCTACTACGTTATTTATCGGCCTGATACCAATTGACATCAAATCTCTCTTTAACCAGAGAGGTGAAGGTTGAACCTTTACATCCTCAATAATCAATCCAGAATAACGATTACAAAATTCAGGGTTTTCAATTTTGATGGACATAAAATCAGATGTTGTTTTCTCACTGGTTTGATAAGAAACAGGTTGGTCTTTTATATTTCTGTGATCATTTATAAGTGCCCTTATTTCTCTTGCAACACCCAAAAACGACAATTCATCGGGTCTGTTAGCAGTTATTTCAAGATCATAGATACTATCATCAAGATCGAATAATTGAACAACATCTAACCCATTTTCAACTCTTTCTGAAAATCGATAAACCCCTTGTGATTTCTGTTCCAGTTTCAGTTCTTCAAGAGAACACATCATTCCCTCAGAAGATTCTCCACGCAATTTGGCCTTTTTGATTTTAAATCCATCTTTTAAAGTTGCACCGATCTTGGCCAAAGGAATAATATCTCCTTCTTTTAAGGAAGTGTCACCGGTTACAATCTGATACTGATTATCCTTTGTATCCACCTTGCAGATAATCAGTTTATCGGCATTAGGATGGTTTGTAATCTGTGTAATTGTCCCCGTATAAACACCGGAAATTTCTTGCCAAGGTTTATCGATACTTTCCACAGATGTTCCACTTAGACTTAGCAAGCTATCCAACTTTTCATCCTCTATATCTAATACATCGATATATTTATTCAACCATTTTTTGGAAATAAGCATTCTTTACCTCCTTAAAGTTCCTGTCTCAAGAATCTGATATCGCCTCTTATAAGATCTCTGATATCAGTTAGGCCGTATTTTAACATGGTTAAACGCTCTATACCGGCTCCAAAAGCAAATCCACTCCAGACTTCAGGATCATAACCAACTGCCTTAAAGACATTGGGATCAACCATTCCCGCTCCAAGAACTTCAAGCCATTGTATCTTCCCATATTTATCTTTCCAACTGATATCCACTTCAAAACTGGGCTCAGTAAACGGGAAGAACGAAGGTCTAAGTCTAATGGTGATATCTTCTGAAAAAAGCTCTCTCATGAAATGTTCCAGAGTGCCTTTTAGATGTCCCACATTTACATTCTTATCCACAAATAATCCCTCTGTTTGATGAAACATGGGCAGATGCGTGGCATCATAATCACTTCTGTAAACTTTTCCAGGTGCAATTACCGCAATCGGGGGCTCTTCTTTTTCCATAGTACGAATTTGAACAGGAGAAGTATGTGTACGGAGTAAATATTCGTTTTCTTTCAAATAAAAGCTGTCATGTTCATCCCTGGCAGGATGCCAGTCAGGTGTATTTAAGGCTTCAAAATTGTAAAAAACATTCTCAATTTCAGGACCCTCTTTAACAGCATAGCCTAAAGATATAAAGATCTCTTCGATTTCCTTCTGTGTTTTCTTTAGCAGATGCTCATAACCAGTCCTTCTTCTCGCCCCTGGCCTGGTAATATCAACATAAAGCTCTTCTTCCCGCTTTTCTTTGTCTTCAATAACCAACGCTTCTTTTTTTTCACTAAGATTTTCATTAATCAAATCTTTACAAATATTTGTTTCCTGTCCTACTTGCGGGCGTAGTTCAGGATCTAATTTACCAAGTTGTTTTAGAAATCGAGTTGTCAAAATACCCTTTTTTCCCAAATATTTGACCCTTATCTCTTCAAGCTCTTTTTGACTGTGTACACCTATGATCTCATGGATTGCTTGTTGTTTCACCTTTTCCAGTTCTTCAAATATCTCGTTTTTTTTCTCCATACATGCCTCCCGAATCGTTCTTTATGCGTAATGTCTTCTGTCAAATTCGTATAATGAAATACCTTTCTCTTTCACATATTCAATAATTGCTTTTTGGTCCATTTTGTTTTTAGGCTTGATGATACAAGCAATTTGCCATTCTTCATAAGCTTTTTTGATCGCATCAATTCCTGCATCAGAATCAAGTCCTAAAACGCCCCCTTTGATTTGCCTTGTTAACATCTTAAATCTTGATATCGCTACCTCTATTGCTTCTTCAGAATTAAGCATGCCACTTGAAACAGATACTATTCTTCCATCTTTTAACCTAACAACAGAGTTGGTCTCAAGAAAACGAATCATTTGCATTGCAAGAAGCAAATCATCTTTTAATTGAGAATCGTCTGATGCAGAATATCTCATCTCAATATTACCAAAATCTTCTAAACTGTCTTTTTGTTGAAGCAACACCTCATTTTCCAAAAACGTTCTTTGGGTTTTATCATAATCAAAGCTTTGACATTTAGCTAAAATCTTTATACCAGATGATTTAAGGAGTTCCTTGGCTTCTGCTGCAAAATCAGCGGCAACAACTGTCTTGATATTATTTCTAAGGATGAATTCAGCCGTTGATAATTGAATACTCTCTTTGCTGATCAATGCTGAATTACTGTTAGAGCGTTTTTGTAAATCCTTTTCAATCATTTGTAAATACACTTCATCATTTTCTTTTTGAGAAAAGAAAACGGGGGTAAGGTTGATGAGTATTGTAAATCCCCCTGATGACAAATTTTTCATAAAACTGATCCCGTTAAAAATTTGACGATACAGTCTTAAGGTGAGATAATTCTTGGTTATAAACTCAACATGATCGTACAAAGAATCTTCTCCTGCAATTTTCATTAAAAAAGCATCCTGATGCGGGTTATCTCCGTATTTAAAGTCTTCAAGTCTTTCTAAGGTCAGATGTTGGTATTTCTCCTCTGCAAATAAAAAGGATAAGGCTTCATGGATGCTCTCTTCATATTTCATGGTACTGTAAAACGCCTTTAAGGCATATTTTCTTCTTGACTGAAGGGGTACATCACCACAAAAATCAAAGCTATTGATCACCTTTTTGTAATCAGCAGGATCCACAATGGGAAGTACATCCCTGTAATTCTTAGCTGCTGAACGAATGATATTAATACCGCCTATATCAATCTTGTCAATCAATTCAAACTCGTCAAAGGTTTCTTTTGAAAATTCCTTGAACGGACAAAGATTAACAACAATCATGTCTATATTGGGAATGTTTGCTTTTATCATCTGATCAAGATGTTCTGTTTTGGAACGGTCAGCAAGAATGCCACCGGCAATTCTTGGGCTGATAGTTTTAATTCTTCCATCAAACATTTCAACAATCCCAGTGTAATCTTCCACAGATTGAACCTTTATCCCATATTTCTTTAAATATTCATAAGTTCCTCCTGTTGATATGATATCCACACCGTTATTGTTTAAATAGGATGCAAGATGTTCAATTCCCGTTTTATCATAGACCGATATCAAGGCACGTTCAATATTCATTAGATCACCAGCTTGATAGATATTTCTTTTGTTCCTCAGTCAATTCATCAATGGCAATCCCCATTGTTTTCAGTTTTATCACTGCTAATTCCTTGTCTATACTTTCAGGTACAGTCATTAAGTGATTTTCGAGTTTACCCTTGTTTTCCCACAGATATTTCAAACTCATCAATTGTACGCCAAAAGAGGTATCCATAATTTCAATTGGATGACCATCAGCTGCTGCCAAATTAACGAGTCTTCCTTCGGCAATTACATAAATACTCTTTCCGTTTGGAAGCTTGTATCCCCTAACGTTAGGTCTTGCTTCCCATTGCTCAACACTAAATTCACGAAGCTGCTTCATTGAAATTTCAACATCAAAATGCCCTGCGTTTGCCAATATGGCGCCTTCCTTCATCAAGGGGAAGTGCTCTTTAGTGATGACATTGATGTCCCCGGTCAGCGTGGCAAAGATGTCTCCAAGAGGGGCAGCATTAATCATGCTCATGACTTCGAATCCATCCATAACTGCTTCGATTGATTTTATGGGATCAACTTCTGTAACAATTACTTTTGCACCAAGTCCCTTGGCTCTTAAAGCAACCCCTCTACCGCACCAACCATAACCTGCTACAACAACTGTTTTACCTGCAATTGATACGTTTGTACTTCGAATAATGCCATCCCAAGTGGATTGACCCGTCCCGTACCGATTGTCAAATAAATATTTCATCATACCATCATTTGCTGCGATTGCCGGTACTTTCAGTTTACCGGCTACATCAAGTGCTCTAAGTCTGTGAACACCTGTAGTAGTCTCTTCAGAGATTCCCTTGAGATTTTTCAGATAATTGGTATATTCTGTATGTACAATAGTTGCCAAATCTCCACCGTCATCTAAAATCAAATCGGGTTCCAATTCCAAGACTTTATATAAGTTTTTCCTGAACGCTTCATCATCATTCGTGTGTTTGGCATGCACGGTTACACCGTAATGTTCTCTTAAGGCATCCGCTATATCATCTTGTGTGGATAAGGGGTTTGAACCGGTTACCCAAACCTCGGCACCAAGGTCACCAATCAATCTCCCCAGATTAGCCGTTTTGGCTTCTAGATGACAACAAACAACCACTTTTGAACCCTTAAAAGGTTTTTCATCAATATATCTCTCTTTAATTGCTCGCAGGACATCCATGTATTGCCATGCCCATTCCATTTTCTTGACACCCAATTCAACACTTTTATTCATTTCATCACCTCTCCTATTTTCTGTTCGCTTTGAAAGAACCAGATTTTGCAAAGGTACCACTACTGGAAGCAACACCTTGCATATTATTTGAATCTTTTAATGTGGCATCAAAGGATATGACGCCATTGTGGAATGATTTCCCTTGAAATTTTATCTCCCTTTCGTTTAAAACAGTTATGGGGTACTTTTCATCAGAAAAAGTCCCGTGCCACAAGACAACATAAGAACCGTTTTCAAGATGAATATCCATATCAAAACTTTCATCAAAGATACCAATCGTAAAAGAAATCGTCCAGGAACCGGTAATATCATACATTAATCGTGGCTGAGGTGAAGGACTTGGTTGAGGTTGATTGAGCCATTCCCAAGTACCGTTGTTGTTGAGTACAACTCTTCTGCCATCGTCAGTTGTTGCCATTATTGCAGAAAAAATGACTGAAGCCATTACTACTAAAACCAATAAAATGATTCTTTTTTTCATACTGACACCCTCCAAAAATAGTTGATAGGATAATTCTAACATATGTTCTGTTCTGTCAAAGTTACTAATAGTTTTCTAATCGTATACATCAACGATATTTGCGTAACTAATCTCCTGTATTTGCTCATCGATTAACCTCTCAAGCTTTTGATCACTTTCTCTTAATACCGATAAAAAGTTCTCATAAATCTTTTTCTCAGATTCCTTTAAATCCACTTTCAGTGTTGACTTAGCTTTTTTTATCAATCTTTTTCTTGAAACATAAAGCATCTTTACAACCCATTTAGGGATACGGATTTTTTTCGTTTTCTCTGCTACTTGTTTTTTTAATCCCATGGCTGAAGCAACTGCTAAGACTACACCACCGATAAATCCACTTAACCACCCCAAAGGACCCGAAGCGAGTAAAGCAATACCTCCTCCCCCAAGAATTGCCCCAGATATTAAGCCAACGGCTACTGATGAAATCGCCGTTATCATGTTAAAGAATAGAAGATTTAATGGATTTATTTCACTACCCGACTGAGTTAACTGATCGTAGGCAAAGTTGTTGTGATTTAAAAGTTCGTATTTAACCAAAGAACGGTTGAACCATCGGCTTAGTTCCTCTTTTGTTGATTTTTCTATTTGATAATTGATCTCCTTAAGAAAACCATTGTTTAAACTGATTAATTCAGGTTGTCTTGCCAAAAAAGCACGTTTTAATCGATTTTCCAATTCAACAATAGTTCCCCCTTCGTTCAGAAATTTCATGATGGCATTTTCAATTTCCGTAGAAAAGATTGAATAAATGGTTTGGGTATACTGAGTTAATGCGTCTTTAAAAAGTTTTCTATAGGATTCTTTTAATCTTTTTTCCAGTTCATCCTTATTTGCACTTAATTCAGCTCTGACTCTTTTTTCATATAGCTTTGCAGAATAAGATAATCCCAATCCTCTGCTAATTGTAGACTCCGGATCGGATGAAGCCAATATTCTTGTGTAAGGGAATTCTCGTTCTATCATATCCACAAAAAATTTCCATCGGCTACTTCCACCGGTAAGAATGATCAAAGAAATAGAATCAGGTCTTATGTCATACTCTTTTTGGCCTCTCAGCACTTCAGAGGTGATAATACTTGGTAAATCAATACATTCCTCAACTTCTAATTTTTTAGAATAAACTGACCCTTTTAAGTCGTGTTTTAGTTCATCGCTCATTTTGTAAGTAGTCATCTGCTCGTACAGGTAATCAAAATTTGGGATAGACAATGTGCCGTAGGAGTGCTGACCAAATACAATGTTTTCATTCATTTGATTATGCCGTGAAGTTGCATGGAGTACAGAGTATTTTTCTTTCAAATTTTTAAACAAAACGGTACGAAGATAACCACTCAAGCCTTCCTTTTCAACCAACGATTTTACGCCTTTATTCTGTCGGAGGAATAAATTGTAAAATAAATCATCAAATAACACACCACCAATAACAGGTGATCCCCATACTTTTTGGATTTTGAAGTTTTTTATATAAGCAAGGTCAAGGGTACCCCCACCGAAATCAATCACCAATACTCCACCTCGTCCATCTTCCTTGGTGATATCCTTTCTTACGATATGATAGTAAAGAGCTCCCAATGGCTCCTCAATCAAAACCGGCGTTTTGCCTATTAACTTAGAAAGTATTGCGATCATCTTTTCCGAATGCTTTTCATGTGTTTTAGAAGGCACACCACATACCATTTCCGTGTTGTTGATAAAAGTTTTAATATCAAAAATCCGCTGTTTATCGAGATTAGTAAATAAAGCATTTAAAAACAATTCTGTCTCTGTCTCAGCCCTTTTATTAAAAGATAGCCGTTGTTTAAATCCCGTTCCCAATGTATATTTTCGTCTCTGAGATCGACTCATGGAATGCCATTCTTCAAGAGCCGGTTGGCCAAAACCCAATACTTCAAAATTTCTTTCGTCATATAAAATCACAGAAGGTACAGAGGCGTTGGATTCTATTTTGACATCATCAACAATAGGAACAGCTTCAGCCGCAGTGGAAATACTCATATGTGTATTTGAAGTTCCAAAATCAAGCCCAAATATATGTCTTATGTTTTGATCCAAATCATTTTTCATTTTTTTACCTTTTTGACCTTCCCTTTAAAAACACATCTTCCTTCTTCATCCACCCACGCATCATAAACCTGTTCAACCAAATCTCCTTCATTAATAATACCAAAACTGTCAAAATATTCAGTATCGGAAGGGGAATATTGAAAGGTGTGTTCTTTTTCTTTTTCATGAATCCCCATTGAATGCAAACTATTCAAGAAACTTGAAATCGATGATAAAGCAGCTTCTTTATCTTCGTGGTTTTCTGCAAACTTCATTTGTTGAATAGAAGGCGTCAATTTTCTACTCTGTTGAATTGATATCCATGGAGTTTTATCATTAACATGTTCTATACCATCTATAACGACTTTTTCAGGTAAAAACGCTATCATTTGTTGACTAAAAGCATGTACATCGTATAATAAAATAGCCAACTGCGCTTCTAATACCTGTTTTGTTGCTTCAGCATCTACTACTCTTCTTGGTTTAAACAGATTAAGAATCCAAAAAGTCAAGACCGTAAGGAGAGCCAACCAAATCCATTGTATAAATGAAATCTTAGGTTTAAGTAAAAACTTATTTTTAAGTCCAGTAAAAACCGCTCCTATTGTAATAACAGCCAAACCCGTAATGGAAGACCACTTTATCATTTTTGTGATGAAAGGATGACGAATAGCCTTTGAAAATAAATAAACAAAAAGTGCTGCTCCAAAAGGCATACCTATTATCGGAGCGTATAAAGCATCTTTAAAAAAATCTCCCAAACTATAAAAAAAGATGATTCCAAAAAGAATTGCGCCAATAAATGCAGGAATTAAAAGTCTTTCATAAGCAGTAAATTCAACTTTCATTTTAGGAATATAAAATAAAGGTAATCCTTGCATTTTTTTATCGATTTGTGTGGTCAACGCATACCTTATTCGTTCTTTTGTCTCATCATCAGATTTTTTTATCTCACTGTTGATCGTTTCGGGAATAAGCTTGTTATTGATCACTTTTTGGGTCTTTACTAATACCACAGAAGATAGATTATCCAAATGACTGAAATCAACATCTGATAGAATGGAAGCTTGACAGTCTTTTATAAGTTGACGTTCGACTTTGTCTTCAACCAACATGAATAACACCTCTTTGGGGTTTAAGCCAATAAAAACTATAGGGTGCAAGTCTTAAGGTTTCACTAAAGTCATATCCTGTCAGTAAATCCTTGTAATGACCTTTCCCATTTATTTGTGAAAGATTAATAACTTGTGATTCCTCTGAAAGATTCACGATAACCAATAATTCTTCATCATCATAGCTTCTTTTAATAATAAACACTCTGGGATTTTCAATTATACATTTTTGTTTAGCTTTGTAGGAAAGAGATTTTTGAGAAGCTCTTAATTCCAACATCTTTTTTAGGTTATTAAAAATCTGATGACGCTTGGACAATTTGTTTGATAATGCTTGAGATATTGATTTAAAATCGATTTTTTCTCTGTTAATCGCCCGATTATGACCATTTTTTAGTATGCCCTCTTCCCAATTTTGTGAACCTAAAAGGCTGTGAATGTATATCCCCGGTATTCCTTTGAGAGAAATGGCTACTGCATATGCGCCTAAAAACTTTTTGATATTGTATTCCTCAGAATGAGAACAATCTGACAACGCGTCAAAATAATTAATATTCATTTCATAGGGGATCTCTGTTCCATCGGTATTTTGTTTATAGGATATTCTACCGTGATTTTTAAGACATTTTTGTACTAAGCTGTCAACTTCATCAGGTTTAATTAACCCCTTCAACGGCATCAACCCGATTCCATCATGTGAGGCTAAAAAATTAAAGTATGTCGCCTCTAAACCCGGGTCTTCAAGATTGGTTACCCATTGATTTAACTCATTGGAAGATTGCTGCAAATAAGCGTGTAGTATTAACGGTGGCAAAGAGAAGTTGTAAACCATATGTGCTTCATTTGTTCCATTCCCAAAATAGCTGATATTTTCAGAATGAGGGACATTCGTTTCAGTAATCAACAATGCGTTTTTATTTAAAGCATCCACAATGGACCGAAATAATCTAACAATTTCATGGGTTTGAGTCAAGTGAATACAGGATGTTGCCAATTCTTTCCAGAGATAACCAATGGCATCCAACCTGATTAAGCTTGCCCCTTTTTCTATATAGAAAAGAAGTATATCAATAATTTTTAACAGGAGTTTTGGATTCTTATAATTTAAATCAATCTGATCTGAAGAAAATGTTGTCCATACCTTTTTTTTACCATTCTTTGTTTCAAAACTTGTTAATAAAGGGGTCGCTCTTGGTCTGGTAACTTGAGAAAGACCTTCTTCACTTTCTAATTCTATAAAAAAATCTTCATAATCCATTTTTGAATTTAAGAAGCCCTGAAACCAATCGCTTTTTTGTGAAATGTGGTTAATGACAGCATCAAACATCAAATGATAATGTGCAGAAAGTTCTTCAACATCTTCCCAATTACCACACTGTGGATTGACCTTTTTATAATCAATAACGGAAAAACCATCATCGGATGAATAAGGGAAAAAAGGCAAGATATGAATGGTGTTAAATGCAGAACCGCAATATTTTAAGAGAAAATCCGTTAAAACACTCAAAGGGGAAGCTTCCCCTTTGAGTGTATCGGCATAAGTAATCAATATTCCATTGATATCTTCTAATTTTGTTCTATGACACTGTTTATGTTTTTTATTAAAGCAATCAATTTTTCTTATCACAACATCAAATAGTTCATCTACATCGTTGGGGTATACTTTTTTAAGACTCTTATAAATAGCCTCATCGTTATTCATTTTTATCACCAACGAGATTATAACAGAAATCTCTCGTTGTGAACAGGTATTAATAATGCATATGAATCCATTCGCTTAACGATTCAATAACCTTTTCATCAACAAACCCAGGTTTATTGTATTCATCAGTCCAATGAAAAACCCCTTCTTCAGTTTTCAAAAATAAATGATTAAGAGTTGGGAACGAAAGGAAAGTAAAGTTATCGTATTGACCGTATTTTTCTCTGAAGGGCAGGTAATCACCTTCCATCGTTACCTGAAAATCTTCTTCACCTTGTAAGATTAATACCGGCTCATCATAGTTTTCCAAGTCTTCCAGTGGGCTATATTCATCCAACTCATAATAATATTTTGCTGTTAAACCAGATTGAATTGGATAATCATCAGGAAGTTCATGGTTCAAAATCATACTGAAAAATGCTTCAACCTGTTCCATTTGTTCATCGGTTATTCCTAAATAATCCTTTACATAACGGTTCTGATCGAGACTAATCTGAGCCAATCTCCTTATGCCTGGTGCAAGTAAGATTATTCCGTTTACCAATTCTGAATTAGTGGCAATCTTTGGTACAACTGTTCCTCCAAGGCTGTGACCTGCCAAGATGATACTGTCTACTTTTTCAATGTTTGTAGCATATGCAATGGCCAATAAAATATCTTCTGCATATTCAAAGTCAACCATATTTTCTATTTCACCCGTCATGTTACTTACTTTTTGACCATGCTGCGCAGCTCGTTTGTTATACCTCATTACCGCTATACCGGAGGATGCTAATCCTTCTGCAATATCTTTATATGGCGTGTTTGGTCCTACCGTGCCATCCATATCAGTAGGCCCTGATCCTCCCACAATAATTACCATGGGGTAACTTTCTTTGTTCACAGGTAACGTCAATACACCATCTAATTCCCAACCATCTTTTCCAAATTTAACAGGTTGTTCCTTAAAAGAATTATTATCCACATAAGATAGCTTCTTTCTGGGATCAGGAGCTGGGGCAGCATAAAACCCTGCGATTTTCAGATCTTGATCCACTGTAACAGTGAATTTGAGATATCCTTTGGTTGTCTTCATAAGCTTCATGTATATTTTGTATTGGTCTTGTTCCATAATATCGGTGTTATAGGTTGTTTCGGGTTTTCCATACTGATTAATAATCATATTGGCGGATTGCTCCATTGCCTGAACACCGAAAGCATTTGTTAACTGCTCATTTTGAAGTTCCACTGCCCGTTGGTAATTTCCGTTCAAAAAGGCGTTGAGATATTCTTCAAATACGACTGAACGCTCATCATTCGCAAAACTAAAAATAGTCACTATACAAAAAACCATACCGATGATCAACTTAATTCTCATTATATCAACCTCCTATTATTTAGTGTATTATAACAGATAGTACAGCGAATGTCAATCAAAACTTGTCCAAACCTTGTAGAAAATGGGGAAATTATATTCAAATATGATAAAATGTATCTTGAGTATTGTTGAAGGAGTCGTGATTTGAAAACACTTAACAGGTATATTTGGAAGAATGGAATATCCCCATTTTTTTTGGGTTTTTTTGGATTTATCATATTCGTCAGTGTCAATCTGCTTTACTTTCTTTCTTTGAACATCATTGATTATGGTATTCCACCGTGGAGATTGTTTCAACTCCTATATTTTTTCTTGCCTGAACTAAGTGCTGAAGCAATTCCTGTTGGGGTTTTGTTGTCAATCTTTTGGATACTATCTCAAATGTCTACCAAAAATGAGCTGATGGCGTTACAGGTTCACGGTGTGTCCTTTAAATCAGTGGTGATTCCTTTTTTAATATTTGGTCTCATGTTGAGTTTTTTCACTTTTTTGTTAAATGATTATCTGATTCCTGAATTTAATGCCCAGAAAGAAAAAGAACTCACAGATTTTATGTCAGAAAATATTGGTTATTCTACCATATCCAACAAATTCTTACCAATTACAGGCAATAAGTATTTTTACGTTAAACAACCCATTGATGATAAAACACTTGATGATGTCATTGTATATGAAATCCAAGAGTCAGCACTTAAAACAATATTTGCAGATGAACTTCGAAAAGAAGTGGATGATGACAGTTGGACAATGGTAGATGGTCAAGTGGTCAATCTGGATGATGAAAGAGGATTAACACTAAACGTCGATTTTGATGTGACAGAGTTTGAAGAACTATCCGATGAATTGAGTGATTCCCTAAAAGATGCCATGAGTATCTTCTCGGAGGTCAATATATACGGTCAACAAGATAACAATGAACAGACACCTTATAAGTATTCAACTTCTTCACAATTGTTTAAAATGCTAGGTGAGACTGATAAAAAAGAAAGGGCGTTTATGGAACTGAATTCCAGATTTGCTAAATCTTTGAGCCCATTTATTATCGCGTTACTTGGGACTTCTATTTGCCTCGTCTCGAATATTAGAAGTAAATCCTGGAGTATCGTAATAAGCTTTCTTTTAATCGGTAGTTTTAAATCCGGAGAGATTTTTATGCAAAGTGTAGCATTACACAATGTTGCTTCCCATTCAAATACACGCTATCAGTTGAATCCATCTTTAGCAGTATGGGCACCTGATTTGATTTTCTTGTTTTTGGGTATTGTGTTGTTCATCTTGTTAGATTCCAAGATCATGTACTATATTAAAGAAAGATTTGTTAGAAAATAAGAATGGAGGAAGAATTTGTTGAGTATCTTAAAAAGATACATCTTTAAATCTTCAATATTACCTTTTATCCTCGGTTTTGGAGGTTTTTTACTGTATGCAAATGTCTTTATTTTAATAGAAGTTTCTTCTGAAATCATTCGGAATGATCTTTCGTTTTGGAAAATGTTTCCCTTCATTCTTTATCAAATTCCAAGATATATTCCACAAGCCATTCCGGTCGGTGTGTTATTGTCTATCTTTTGGTTGCTGTCAAAATTAGAATCAAATAACGAAATAATCGCTTTACAGGTCCATGGTGTTAAGTTAAAGAGACTTGTAACACCCTTTTTGATCTTAGGGATTCTTCTCTCTTTATTCACGTTTTTTCTTAAGGAATTCGTTGTTCCGCAAATTTACAGGAACAGACAAGCAGAAATATACCTCTCTTCAGGTATCGATAAATTCCAATTGCTTAAAGATAATCGCTATCTGTTTATGAAAAGGGTATATGCCAATAGGAGAGAATTAAGTGGTGTTTTTATATACGACATCGATTCAGAATCAAATAGTATGAATATCTTTTATGCAGATGAAATAACATTTGATGATGAAAATGATCGTTGGGATCTAACCAATATGAAAGTGTACAGCGCTTTAGAAGATTCAAGAATGATACAACAACCAATAACGGAAATGCAAAAACAAATGATAATGCATGACATCGACTATTATTTCCTATTAACCAATAAAAATATGTACAACATGACATCTCAAGAATTACTCTACATCATCCAAGAGAATAAAAGAAGGGGTGTCAGCAATCGAGAAAGCTTTACATTTGAAGTGGAATTGCATACACGCTATGCACAATCCTTAGGCCCGCTTGTAATTGCCATATTAGGTGTCCCTCTTTCTTTGGCACTAAATATTAAAAGCAAGGCTTGGAGTGTTATCTTCACCTTTTTACTCATTGCTCTCTATCAAGGGTCAACACAGTGGATGGCCGCCATGGGACGAGCCGATCGTTGGAGTCCGTGGCATATTAACCCCATTTTGGCTACATGGGGGCCTGATCTCTTGTTTGTAATCATCGGTACTGTGTTCTATTTGTTACTTGATACGCAAGTATTGTATGTATTTAAAGAATGGATTTCAAAGTTTTCGGGATAAGTTTTTTAGAAGATTTTTTCGTTTGTGTTAAGTTTAACGATTCAACAGGTTGAAAAATTCCTGCTCATTGATGATTTTCACATTCAACTGCTTTGCCTTGTCCAATTTTGACCCAGGGTTTTCACCACAAAGTAAATAATCGGTCTTTTTGGATACAGCGCTTGTAGTCTTGCCACCCTGTAATTCGATTTTCTCCTTGATCTCTGATCTGGTTAATGACTCCAGTTCCCCTGTAATCACGAACTTCAAACCATTAAGGCTTGTTCCTATTAGTTCTTCTTGTTCTTCGTAAAGACTTACATTGGCCTCTTTGAGTTTTTTGATGATTATTTTAATCTTATCGTTGGCAAAAAAACGTACAATTCCTCGGGCCATTTCTTCTCCCACACCATCTATGGCTTTCAGATCATCAACATTGGCTTTTAAAATTTTATCTAAGGAATTAAATGTTGCAGAAATTTCTTTTGCCATCTTTTTGCCCACGTTAGGAATTCCCAACCCGGTTAAAAGGTGATGTAATTGCTTTTGTTTACTTTTCTCAATTTCATCCATTAAATTTTTTGCTGATTTCTGACCCACTCTTTCCAAAGAAATCAATTGCTCTTCCCTGATATAATAAATATCAGCAATATCCTCAACCATTTCCCTCTCAACCAGTTGATCGATGAGTTTTTCTCCTAAACCTTCAATATTCATTGCTTCTCTGGATGAAAAAGTTTGTAAAGCCCGTTTTACTTTTGCAGGACAAACGGGGTTCAAACACCTAATAGCAACTTCATCACTCTTGGCCTTTCCAACTTCACCACCACATACAGGACATTCTTCTGGTGGATCAATCTCTTGTTCAGAACCTGTTCGTTTCTCTTTAATCACACGAACGACCTGTGGAATGATCTCCCCTGCCTTTTCTATGATGACCTTATCATTGATCTTTATATCTTTTTCCCTAATATTGTCAATGTTGTGAAGATTCGCATTTTTTACGGTGGTTCCAGCAAGATTGACAGGTGTAAGATGTGCCACAGGTGTGATCACCCCAGTCCTTCCTACACTCCAAGTAAGAGATTCAAGTGTTGTTTCTTTTTGCTCAGCGGGAAATTTGAAAGCAATAGCCCATCTTGGGCTATGAGATGTACTGCCTAATTCCTTCTGTAAATTAAGCTCGTCTACTTTCACTACCAATCCATCTATGTCGAAATTTAACTCATGGCGTTTTTCAGTCCAAGTAATCCAATAGTCAATTACATCACCTATGGACTCCAGACTCTTATGATGGTTTTCTATTGTAAAACCCAAAGCTTTAAGTCGTTCAAGCATCTGAGTCTGTGATTTTATTCCATATTTTTCAGGTTCAACAACAGAATAGGTAAACGACCCGATTCCCCGTTTCCTCACCTCTATGGTATTCAACTGCCGAAAAGTTCCCGCTGTAGCATTTCTTGGATTGGCAAAAACCTCCAAGCCATTTTCTTCTCTAACTTTATTCACATGGGCAAAAACATCCTCCGGCATATACACTTCTCCCCGGACCTCGATATCGATCTCTTGGTTTAATTCCCTCGGTAACCCTTTAGTCTGCCTTAAATGCTCGGTAATATCTTCTCCAATGACACCATTTCCCCTTGAGATACCTCTGTCAAGTTTTCCGTTAAGGTATCTGGCAGCAAAAGACACACCATCAATTTTAAGTTCAACGCAGTATTTAAAGGGGTTATCAATGTTTTTTTTAAGCCTCTCTGAAAAGGCATAAATATCTTCTTCATTATAAGTATTATCAAGAGATAACATGGGCTGTGAGTGTTTTACTCGTTTAAACTCTTTTAGTACTTTTGAGCCTACTTTTTGAGTCGGGGAGTCCTTTGAAAGAAATTGGGGATATTCTTGTTCCAGCCTTTCCAATTCTTTATAAAGCTGATCGTATTCTTGATCACTAATCTTTGGAGAAGCCAAGACATAATAATTATAGTCGTGTTCTTCAATTTCTTTTCTAAGATAATCTATCCGTTCATAGATCTTTTTTTCCTCTTGTGTCATAATTGCCCTTTCATTTGCTTGATGGTTTTTGTGGGGTCAATGGATTTGAAAATTGCGCTACCGGCAACAATAATATCTGCTCCCGCTTCGATAACCTTTTTCACATTATCAACATTTATTCCTCCATCAACGGCTATAGACATTGAGGGATTGATCCGATTTTTCAATTTAAAGAGCTCATGAATACGTTGGATGGAATTACCGATAAATTTTTGTCCTCCAAACCCCGGATTAACACTCATTATCAATACTCCATCCAAATATTCCACAATATCATTGAGTAAGTGAATAGGTGTATGAGGGTTCAAGGAAACAAAGGCTTTCATACCTAAGGATTGGATGTGATTAATCGTACGGTTTAAGTGGTTGCAGACTTCATAATGTACCGTTAGAAGATTAGCTCCGGCTTTTGCGAAATCATCAATATATTCATCTGGATTTGTTATCATCAAATGGACATCAAGGGGTAGGGCAAATTTAGAATGGATAGCTTTCACAATTGGAAGACCAATACTAATATTTGGTACAAAATGACCATCCATTACATCGATATGTAACATGTCCGCATCTTCTAAAACAGTATTAATGCTTTTTTCAAGGTTAAGAAAATCAGCAGATAATATGGATGGTGAAATTCTAATCATAATTCCTCCGAGAAAAAATAATGAGGGGGGCGTGTTTTTTTATTCACGACCCCCGTGTTGTATGCTACTTTACTGTTTAATTGAGTTCATCTTCCTCGTCATCATCGATGATATCTTCTTCGTCTGCTGAGCCACCCATTTCTTCAAAGATAAAGTTAACGGCATCTTCAACGCAGGTAATTTTGTCTGTATCATCTTCGTCTATTCTTATCCCAAATTCATCCTCAATCGCCATTACAAAGTCAACTAAATCTAATGAATCAGCACCAAAATCATCAACAAATGTGGATTCCAACTTTACATCATCACTTTCAAGATTAAACTTCTCCATTAGCATCTTTTTTAAATGCTTAAAAATCTCGCTCTTTGTCATGTATATCACCCCGATTTGTTTTTAATTCCTGGAATTATAACACAAGCTCGCTCATTTGTAAAAAAAGACTACATACCACCTTTTGGTATGACACATATGAATTCAAAGTCTTCGTTTTTAGATGTGTTGAGAAATTGATGCTCAAGGTTTTCAGGAACGAAAACCGCATATCCCTCGGATACATTCATAAATTCCTCGCCAAGTAGGACCTTTCCTTCCCCGCGAAGTACAAATACCTCATGCTCCCAGGGATGGCTGTGTTTTGGTGAGTGTCCCCCTCCAGAAACGGTAAAAACTCTAAGGATAAAGTTTTGGGCTCCCTCATTTTCTCCAATAACAACTCTTTTATGAACGCCCTTAATCTCTTGGGTATTGATGATTTCAGGGTCAATATCTCTCCATTTGATAACTTTTCCCTTTTTCATCTTTCATTCCTCCTATAATTTCTTCTTGTTGAACCAGTTTTATCTCTTTTTTGCGGCTCAATAACCACAAATCTGTAAGGTTCTAATCCCTTTGAATAACTCCTTACGCCATTCATCTTTTTGATGGTTTCATGAACAATTCTTCTTTCAAAAGAAAACATGGGGTCTAATTCAATTCTTTCTCCTTGATATTTTGCCTTTTTGGCATTTTGTAAAGCGATCTTCTCTATGATCTCTTTCCTTCTATCTTTGTAATCCCCAACTTCTAACAAAACGACTGCCTTTACATCAGTAATTCTGTTGACGTAAATATTGGCAATATGCTGTAAAGCACTGATTGTTTTTCCGTGTTTTCCAATAATTCTCCCCATTTCTTCTCCAAAAAGGTTAATATAGATTTTTCCATTTCTTATTTTATACTTGATTTTGAGATCCTGGCTGATCCCATTTGAAAAATTCAAAATACCCGCAATATAATCACATGATTTTCGGGCAAAAAAAACTGTTTTCATGGTTAATTTTAACAGAGCATCTCTGGAGCCGATTTTCAAAAAACCCTTGGAGCCAGGATCTAATACTTCGTATTCATATTCGTTATGATTCAGATCCCATTTTTTTTCTATTTCTTCCAAAGCCATCTCAATTGTTCTACCTGTTATCTCAAGTTCTTTCATCAATGACACCTCATCGTTTTTTCAAGCTGGAAAAAAAATCTTTAGCGGACAAACCATGGATATCGTTTTTCTTGTATGCGTAATAGGTCACAACAAACTGATATAGTGTAGATGTTACCCAATAAAGTTGCAACCCGGTAGGCAGCATAATAAACAAGAACGGGAACAACGCTCCCATCAATACTCCTTGCAAGGCCATCTTGGAATCTGATGTGGTAATTAGACTGTTAAAGAATCCAATCACAGCTGAAATTAAAACAAGCGGTATATTCTGAAGGAATCCACCTACAGAAAGGTCTTGCCAAATGAGGAATCCTGGACTGTAAATAAAAAGCTCTGATTCATATCGAATAACCGCAAAAAGTAAAAAGAAAAAAGGCATCTGAATGAGCATGGGTAAACATCCACCTGCAAGACTGACTTTTTTCTCTTTGTAGAATTTCATCAAAGCCTCTTGTTTTTTCTGTTTGTCTTCAATTTTCATGATCTTTTTGTATTCAGGATCACTTTCAAGTTTTTTTCTATCGATCATTGACTTTGTTTGCATATGAAACAAAGGGTACATTAAGGTTCTAATAATTAGAGTGAACAAAATAATAGCCCAACCGTAATTACCGGTCACATTCTTAAGCCAATCGATTAACCCTACAAAAAGATAAAAAATCGGGTCGTACCAACTTGAAGCGCCCGGGTAACTGTTAACAACTCTAGATATCCAAACATTTTCTTCAGGAAAGGCTCTATTAATAAATGTCATCTTTTTTGCAGGTCCAATATAACCCGAAACACGAAGACCATGATAAGTTACTTCTAATGTATTCGCCTCTTCAGATCCATCAATTTTAAAATGTGAAGAACCTTGACCTTCTAATTTCCAAATAGCCAGAGATTTTGTTTTTTCATAATAGCTAGTCATTATCAATCCATCATCTTTAACATTATCCTCTGATACATATCCAACTCTTGGAAAAGTCAATTCAAGATTTGATGGTATTTCACCCGTTATTTCCAGATCGATTTCATACAAAGGCCCAAAGGGGATGGTGACATTCTTCTGAAAGCTTCCGTAATTAAAAGAAACAACTACATCCTGGGCAAATTCCTGCGTTGTATTCAGAAATTCAGTAACTTCTTTTCCATTCACTGTTATCTGCGAAGGATAAACAGGGCTTGCATCCATTGTAGTGTAAAAACCGTCTTTATCATTTCTATATATGAGTTTTTGATTTTCCATTGTTAATGTTACTTCACTTAACACACCTTGTTGTGCATTAAAAATATAATGTGCAATTCTTGTTTTAATACTAATCATGCCGTCCAGATAGGTTACATTGATTTCGTTAGTAGCAAATATTACAGAAACAAATATTGACGTAAACAGGATTAGAATTAAAAACAGGATCTTATTTAATTTCATCGATTTTTTCCTCCTCTTTTGATTCGAATATTGGTGGGGACTGGATCGTAACCACCTTTTCCAAAGGGGTTACATCGGATAATTCTCCAAAAACTTAAAACCGTTCCCAAAAAAAAACCATGCCTTTCATAGGCTGTCAAGGCATAGGTTGAACATGTGGGATAAAATCTACAGGTTGGAGTACGTTTCATAGGAGATAACCATTTTTTATAATACTTTATGATGAAGATCATCAATTTACTTGGTAATTTAAACAAGTCCTTTGAACAACTCCTCCAATTCAACGGCGATTTCTCTGTAGTGTAACCCATCAAACTTTTTTGATAATCTCTTTCTTGGTAAAACAAAGACATCGATACCTGAGGGGAACTTCATTTTATGTAATCTGAAATATTCACGGCAATACCTTTTCAATCTATTCCTTTTGACCGCATTGCCAAATTTTTTTTTGACACTTACTCCAAATCTTCTTTTTTCAGTACAGTTTTTTTTAATAAAAGCGATAAAATCATCTGTCTGAAAGATTTCACCCGTTTGAACGATGTCTTTGATCTCTGCATTTAACCTTAATCTTTCCGCTTTAGAAAAAGAATAAACACTCAGAGTGCGAGTCGCTTCCTTCCTTTTCTTCTTCTATTCGCCAAAATTCTTCTTCCGCTGCTCGTTTTTTTTCTCGCAAAAAAACCGTGTGTGTTCCTTCTTTTCCTGCGTGACGGCTGATAAGTTCTTTTCA
>CAZVPY010000002.1:0-4994 GCA_964629135.1 uncultured Thermotogaceae bacterium
TGCCCGTATTAAAATGTTGCTTAGTAGTGAGGCCATCATTTGTGTTCCATTTAACAGCGCCAAACCTTCTTTTTGTGCAGGTATAAAGGGAAGAATACCTTCTTCTTCCATTGCATCTTTTGCTAGTTTTAATGTTCCTTTATGATAAACTTGTCCTTCTCCAAGCATCGCCATGGCTACATGAGCCAAAGGTGCAAGGTCACCACTGGCACCAACCGATCCCTGAGCGGGGACATACGGTGTGATACCTTTATTAAGAAAATGAACAAGAATTTCAAGGGTTTCATATCTGATTCCTGAATATCCTTTAATCAGTGAATTGATTCTTAACAGCATCATGGTTCGAACCACTTCTACAGGAAGCGGTTCTCCAACACCCGCTGCATGGGATACAATGATATTCCGTTGAAGTTCTTTAGACTTTTCTGCATTGATATGGACTGATGCAAGTGCACCAAATCCTGTGGTTACACCATATACAACCGCTGATTGTTCTACGAAAGTCTTAACCCGTCTTGCACTGACTGAAATCTGATCTATACACGAATGTGCAATCTCAATTTTTTCATTGTTGTAGGCAATGGATTCGATCATTTTCAAATTCATGTTTGTACCATCAATACTGTGCATCTTTTCCCCCTTGCAACATCATATTTTTTTCATCTTCAAGTGCTTCTAATTTTTCGATCAGAATTAACATTTTTTGTTCTATCTGCGTGTTTTGATCAGTTAGTTGTTTTAGTTTTTTATAATCTTTGACATTCACTGGAAGCAGCATTTCTTTTTCCAATTGTTGATGTTCTAATTCTAATGTATCATATTCATCATTAATTTCATTAATTGTTCTTTCAATTTTCTGCATCTTGTTTTTTAGCGCCTTTTGCTTCTCATATGCTAAAGGCTTTTTATCATTTTTCGTCTCTTTACTTGAAAAACCAGTATATTCACTCATCATTGACATGTATTCATTGATAGACTGAACTTCAATGATTCCGTTTTTTTCTAAAACTAATATTCTATCTGAAACGTAATTGAGTAGACGTCTATCGTGTGTTACCATAATAATTGCGCCCTCATATTCATCAAGAATTTCTTGAAGTCTTTCAATTGACATGATATCAAGATGATTGGTTGGTTCATCTAATATCAGAAAATTTGGCTTTTTTAATAAAATCTTTGCCAAAGATAACTTGAGTTTTTCGCCGCCACTTAAAACTTCTATTTTTTTATCAGTCTCATCCCCCACAAACCCAAATCGACCCGCATATGCTCGAACTTCATAATCATACTTCATGGGCATTAAGTAATTGAGCTCTTCAAAGATTGTATTGTCACTGTCTAATTTTGATAAATCTTGTGATAAATAAGCAAATTCAACTTTGTCTCCATATTCATGTTCACCATGTTCAGGGCTTAGTTCACCGGTCATAATTTTTAGTAGCGTTGATTTTCCAATTCCGTTCCGTCCTAACAGAACTATTTTTTGTGATCTGAGAATCTCAAATTCCACATTTTCGAACAAAATCTTATGATTAAATGATTTCTGCAAACCTTTGCATTTAAAAACAACGTAATTGGACCTCTTTGGTTTTGGGATATCTCCCAAATGAGTCTGATTTTGCTCCATAATCTCAATATCTTCTAACTTTTCTTCTACTCTGGCTACCATTTTCTCCCTAGAATGCATTAAACTTATTGCCTTTGGATTTCCCATATGCCCCCAGGTCTCAAATTGTTTGACTAATTTTTTTTGTTTTTCCAATTCGTTTTCCAGCTTTTTCTTTTCCTTCTTCTTCGACTCAATCATTCTTTCTCTTTGTAATAAGTAATCCTCATAAGTCATCCTGAAATCCCAAATCTTTAAAGTATTGATTTCGAATATTTCATTAACAACGCCACCTAAGAGTTCTCTGTCGTGGGTGACCATTAATATGGTCCCACGATAGGATTTTAAAAATGATTCCAGCCAAAAAACAGAGGCTATATCAAGATGATTAGTCGGTTCGTCTAAAATTAAGAGATCATAGTCTCTTAAAAACAATCTGGCTAAGGATATCCGAGTTAACTCTCCGCCACTGAAGGAACCGAGATTTCTTTGCCAATCTTCTTCTGAAAAACCCATTCCCTTCAAAATTGATCGTATCTTTTTTTCAAAAGCGAGATGTTCATGATCAATATCAAAGTCATGATTGATCTTTTTTATCACATCGCTAAACTCTTTTTCTAATTCTCTCCAAAGAGGTAGACTAGGATCCGATATACGGAATTGCTCTTGATATCCTATTTTTATACCTTTTTTAGTTATAATTTTTCCTTCATACGATGTGATTTCACCCGTAAGGATTTTTAATAAAGTGGTTTTTCC
Organism: uncultured Thermotogaceae bacterium; assembly: GCA_964629135.1. Lineage (GTDB taxonomy): Bacteria > Thermotogota > Thermotogae > MWEM01 > MWEM01 > JASUTC01. Next base: position 2,366 of record CAZVPY010000002.1, read on the forward strand.
TGTTCCGTTGGGACCAATTAAAGCAATTTTATCACCTTCCTGTATTTGAAAGGTGCACTCCTTTAACAAATTTTCTGTTGAAAAACCAAATGTAATATCTTCTGCTCTTAGTATCATAAAAAACTCTCCTGCTGAATATATAAGACATACGAAAAAAATGGACACTCATTTCAGGCCCGCTTTGACATATGAAAAAATATTGTTACCGTGAATTATATTATAACAAATACAAGCGAGATTATCACACCAATAATATTCACGATCCAGAACCTGACTACCACGGTTGTTTCATCCCACCCACTTAATTCAAAGTGATGATGAATAGGACTCATTTTGAATAATCTTTTTCCGGTTACTTTAAAAGATGAAACTTGAAGAATAACACTGAAGATTTCGATAAAAAAGATAAGAGAAAGGAGAGATAAGATGAGTATATTTCCATTCATCAACGCAATCACGCCAAATATTGCACCTAGAGCCAATGCTCCTGTATCCCCCATGAATATTGACGCTGGTTTGATATTAAACCAAAGAAAACCGAGAAGAGCACCTGAAAGAAACATCATGGAATAATCATTTACCCCTGTAAGCCATAAGTAAAGCTGTATTCCTGCTGCAGAAATTAAAGCACACCCCCCTGACAATCCATCTAATCCGTCAGTAATATTTGTAGCATTAGAAAAGAGTGTCAGATAAAGAACAAAGAAGATAGGATAGAACCAACTGAGATTCAGTTGGATATTGAAAAGGATGATCGTATGTGATTGTATGATACCTGATAATAATAAAACCATGTAAATGACAATGCCTGAAATTAGTTGCATAATTAATTTGTTAACAGCGCTCAAGCCTTCAGAATGTTTTGAACGAACACTTAAAAAATCATCAATAAAGCCAATGGTTCCAAAGAGTAAAGAGCTTAAGATAATGCCCATCATATACCTGTTTTTTACAAAAAAAGAAGATAAAATATAAAAAAACAGGAAGATGATCATAAATACAATGCCGCCGGCTGTTGGTGTTCCTTCTTTATAATTATGAAGTTGAGGTCCTTCTTCCCGAACATATTGGACGACTCCTATTTTTTTGAAATATTTGACCATATATGAAAATAAATTTAATGAAGTGAATATTTCAATCAACAACATCCATAACATGATCGAAAACCTCCTCTAATTGTATACTTCTTGAAGCTTTGAATAAAAATATTGATTTATTTTCAATTTGTTTTTGATAGTTGATTTCCTTTGAAAGTGATGAAATATTGTCAAAAAATAGTATTTTCCCCTTATAGGTTCTTTGTATATCTTTTATACCAGCTTCTTTTGTATACAATAAAACAGTGTCAATCTGATTTTCATTAAGTAAAATCCCGACTTGATCGTAAATCTCTGAATCAAAGGATCCTGCTTCTGCAATGGAACCTAAAACACAGTAAGTTTTGCTGAATGCATTAATGTTTTTTAGATTTTTTAGTAAAGTCAAAGCATAACTTAAAGATTCTAAACTAGAATTATAACAGTCTTTGATGAATAAATGATTACCAACAAACACGGGTTCAAATCTCTCTTTCACAGTTCGGACAAAACCAGACAAATTAGTTAAAGCACTAACTTCACAGCCAAGTGAAGACACAACAGCTAAAGCAGCACACAAATTTAGGATTTGTCCTTGATGAAAAAAACCATGTAAGCTTTCTTCAATTTCAGTTTCTCTTTTTTCTTGGGAGATTATTAATTTGATATCTGTAAAAAAATTGTGGTTTTGAATACGATATTGATGCTGTTTTAAATAGACTCCAGAGAAGCCAATTGCTTTATCTTTAGAATGTCCAAATAAGATTGTTTTTTTTGATTTATTTTTTACTAGGATTTTTTTTAAAAACGAATCAGAACAATTTAAGCAAAGAGGGTTTTCAGAGGAATGATACTTTAATAATTTGATCTTTTCGTTAAAAGTATTTTCAAGACTACCTGTATTACCGATATGAGCAGTGCCTATGTTTAAAATTACAGGATAATCCGGTTTGTATGTATCAACAAGAAATTCAATATCTCCTTTTTTGGACATTCCCATCTCTATCACTGATAATTGTTTTCTTTCATCCAAATCATTCAGTATACATAATGGCAATCCGATCTCAGTATTCATATTACCTCTATTAGCGAAAATGGATTGTTCTCTTTGAAAAAGACTCAAAAGATTTTTAATCCACTCTTTCGTTGTTGTCTTGCCATTGGAACCTGTAACAGCAACGGTATAACCGGCGTATTTTGAATAGACAACAGAAGCCAATTTATTGAGAAATTGAACTACGTTATCAACTTTAATACATAGACCTTTGTAAGCATTGCAATCTTCCACAATCGCTAATAGAGCTCCGTTTTGAAAGCTTTGATTGACATAATTATGTCCATCAACTCTTTCTCCTTTAATGGCTACGAAAATCGAATTATTTTTTACCTTTCTTGAGTCAGAAGTAAAAAATAATGTGTCTTCAAAAGAACAACGGTTTTTAAAAAAAAGCGTTAGTTTTTCAATTTCAAACTCACCGATGTCCTTTAGTAGATCAAGGAATTGTCGGATATTCACCATATCCCCCTTATGATGCGTGATGTTTGAGTGTTCT
>CAZVPY010000002.1:5067-34268 GCA_964629135.1 uncultured Thermotogaceae bacterium
GAGGAAAAAAAGTATGTTCATAGTATTGATATTTTTCGTGTCCCTTGCCGGCTAAAACGACAAGATCTCCCTTATTCGATAAATTTAAAGCTGTTTCAATTGCTAACTTTCGATCTTCCACCAATAAATAAGGGGTATCATTTTCCATCCCTGCTTCTATTTCCTTGATAATTTCCAAAGGATTTTCAGATTTTGGATTATCACTTGTGATGATCACTACGTCTGCAAGTTCCGAGGCAATTTTCCCCATTAAAGGCCTTTTCTTTTTATCTGAATCTCCACCGGCACCAAACACAGCGATTATTCTACTTCTTTTTAGTGTTTTAGCATTTTTTAGAACTTTTTCCAATGCATCAGGTGTATGGGCAAAATCCACAACAAGGTCAATATCATTTCCGATATGGGAATAAAGTTCAAACCTACCCGGAACACCTCTAAAGGATTGAAGATATTTTGAAATGTGATTCAGATTGTAACCTTCTAAATCTATCATTGCAAGTACAGGTAAAACATTATAAACGTTGAAATCTCCAATAACAGGTACCTTGATTCGTTTAACTTTTTTATTTTTTATATAAAAATCAAATTCAATACCGTTGATATCTGATATCACGTTGTCTGCAGAATAATCAGGCGTGCAATCTTCTTTTTTCATCCCGTAAGTACAAATCTTCTTATCAATGGGAATATCTTGAATCATGTTTCTAATGCTTTTATCATCAATGTTTAAAATAGCAGTTCCTGAAGTTTTTAACAATTCAATTAGATGGAATTTAGTGTTGGTATATTCTTGCATATCAGAATGAAAATCTAGATGATCCTGGGTAATATTGGTCATAATTGCGTAATCAAAGCGCATACTTTCTACCCGTTTCATAGCCAATGCATGCGAGGATACTTCCATACTGAGAAAAGTACCTTTTTTCAATATTGTTTCTTTGGCATTTTCAACGATTTCTAATGCTGATGGTGTAGTGTTATATGAATCATAACTTCTGTCTACAATGATATTTTCAACAGTTCCCATTAATGAACCTTTTAATCCAATTCTACTAAGAAGATAATGAATGAGTGTGGACACGGTTGTTTTTCCATTTGTCCCTGTGACAGCATATGTTTTTAATCCTTCATGGGGATTTCCATGTAAAGTGGCGGCAATAACAGACTCTGCATATCTACTGTCAGATACTTGAATCATAGGTTTGCTGGAATCATAATCTACAGGTCTTTCTACTATAAATCCAACGGCACCATCCTTTAAAGCTTCTGAAATAAGCGCATGTGAGTCAAATTTGTACCCTTTTCGGCATACAAATAACGAAGCGTTTTTAATATCCTTTGTGTGAATAGAACAGTTTTCGATGTTTAAATCAAGATTTTCTTCTGTGTTGAATAAATTTACAACTAGGTTCTTCTCTTTTAAAACACCAATAACATCCTTTAATAACATAATAGAACCCCCCTTAGTTCTACGGCGTTTTCCGTATTAACTTTTTTTGATGTTAAAAACCAAATCCGCGATATTTCTATTTTCCTTTACGTCATGGACTCTGAAAATATGGATACCCTTTTGCACCCCCAGTGCTGTTGTACCCATTGTTCCAGCAAGACGTTCCATCGGATCCTTTTGGTTTAACACCTCCCCAATAAACGACTTCCTTGATGTCCCCAACATCAAAGGCAGTCTAAAAGAATGAAATAAATCCAAATTATTCAGTATTACCAAATTGTCTTTAAGCCTTTTTCCAAAACCAATACCTGGATCTAAAATAAGATTTCTTCTGTTTATTCCTTTGGATTCTGCAAAGACTATTCTCTCTGTAAAAAAATCATTCAGTTCTAAGAGAACATCTGAGTAATATGGTTTTTTTTGCATGGTACTGGGTGTCCCTTTCATATGCATCAAAACAACAGGAATATTGTTAATTGCTGCAAAATCACCCATTTCTTTATCAAATCTTAAGGCGCTTATATCATTGATCAAATCAGCTCCAGAATCTATTGCAAGCTGTGCGGTCCTTCTTCGATAAGTATCCACCGAAATGGGAATAGTACTAAACGTTCTAATTTTTTTTATGAAGGGGATAACACGCTCAATTTCCAATTGTTCATCGACCGGTGTTGAACCAGGTCGAGTTGATTCTGCACCGATATCAACGATATCGGCACCATCTTCAATCATTGTATGCACTCGTTTTTCAAGCGTCTTTTCATCTAAAACCCTGCTCAGCGAGTAAAAACTATCATCTGTCACATTAATTACCCCCATAATTAATGGTTTAGATAACGAAATTTTACCGCTGTTAGGAAGGTTTAGATATGTCTTTTTTGATTGAAGAAGTTTTTCAAAATCCTTAATAATTGGTATTTTGGGAGGTCTTTCATGGTAATTGATGAAAGAAAGAAAATCACTGGTGGAACCAAAAACCAAAAGCCTATCGTTCATAAAACGCGTTTGAAAAAAACAGCGCAATAATGAACGCATCTCATTTAATTCATCTTTTTTTCCAGTGATTTTTAAAGTTAGATAAGAATTATCGAAAACAAAACGACCCGGCTCCAAATATTGATCAGAGTCGAGTATACACATCTCCATATGTAATATACCCCCCACATATTATAAGAAAAAATATACCCCACAGATAGTATACACCAATGATTATTTTTTTGCAACTGTTTCTTTTTTTCATTTGGATCACTCTTTCAATATTTATTTCAAACCACTGAGGAAAAATTCATGTTATAATCTGCTGGCATATTTAGGAAATGAGGGGTATATTATGGATTACTTATTATTTGGAATTATTCTTATTATTCTGTTTTTTTCTTTAAGAACAAATTATAAGATTTCAAATCTGGAAGAGAAATTGAAAAAAAACAATCAAAAGCAAAAAGAGGATATGGAAAAGACACTTTCAAAGCTCAAAATGATTAATGAATCAGTGGAGAAAAAAATTGTATTTTTACAAAAATCACTTAATGACTTCAGGGAAAATCAAGACAAATCAACTTTAAAATCCCAGAATGTTTTAAAAAAACAACTTGCAACAATCAAAAATGATACAGAACTGATTAAATCTCTCTATCTAAAACCTGATAAAAAGCCACAGGAAACTAATGACACTGTGGAATTAGAAGAAATAAAAGAAGAAACCATTGTAAAGGAAACAGCCTTAGAGGGTTCTAATACGATCAAGCAAGAAGAAAAGTATGTTGAATTGTTCAGCGAAAAAGTCAAAGAAAAACTAAAAAAAATGAGTGGTGATGAAATATGGCTTTTAAGGCAGTTGTTAACTCAAGCACCAATGCAATGGCAAAATGTTTCTGATATTGAAGATGAAGTTTCTATGCCAAAATTTAAAATTCCCAAACTAAGTCGGCAATTTATAATTGATGGGTTACCTATTTTGATGATAAAACATGCAGGTGATAAGATGTTTGTTAAATGGGGCGATGGATTGACGAATGATAAAATAGAAGATATACAAAATGAAATCAGGGGTGATTGGTAATGCCATCCTTTGAAGAAGAAATAATAAGATCATTAAGAAATGGTTCTGATCTTCCTTTTGGTGCTGCCTCCAGAATCATACGCGGTCGAGAACGTGAAATTGATATCATCAATAAAGATATTGAGTTTGTTTCAAATGGGGGAAGTGCATTAAAGGCTTTTTTAGGTGATTATGGAACCGGAAAAACCTTATTGGGAAGAATTGCTCTTGAAAAGGGCTTAGAGTGTAATCTACTACCTATATATGTATCTGAACCTCCTTTAAACAAGCCCGTTGAATCTTATCAAGCGATGATCAACGGAATTATTACACCGGAATTTAAAGGCGATTCCCTTTTTTATCTCTTATCACAGTGGTCTGAAAAATTGATATCAGAGTTGGAAAAACAGGGAATAGAGAGAGGACAAGATGAAATATTTATTAACAGAATCAACGAAAAAGTCTTAGAATATGAGTTTACGAATGATTTCAATATGGGTCTATCTGCGTTTATCAAGGCGCATATACTCAAACGTGATGATGAAAAAAAGAAGATCGTAGATTGGATGTCAGGAAGAAAAATTAGTTTTCATGAATTAAAAAAAATCAAAATATCAAGAAAAGTTGAAAATCGAGAAGAAAGTTTTATCTTTTTAAAGGACATACTGAAACTTTCAAGAGCAATCGAATACAGCGGTGTTGTAATTGTTTTTGATGAACTGGAATTAATGCAAGATCAGAGAAAAAATACCGCAATGAAAGGCTATGAATCACTTCGTTCTATCATGGATATGATATCTTCAAAAGAATTACCCAATTTATATTGCATCTGGTTAGGTACCCCTCAGTGGTTTGAAAATAGCGAAAGAGGTGTAAATAGTTATTTAGCACTTTACGATAGACTAAGAACTGAAATGAGCACTACCACTGAATCAACGGTTCAAATTCTTAAACCCGTTTCACCTGATATTTTCAAAGATTTTGTATCCAGTATTATTGATGTCTATTCTTTAGCATATGAAATCAAACCAAAAGTTTCTCTTTCACAAAACACTGTGGCTGCTCTCCAGGAAAAACTCACATCTCCTTTTCACAATGACAAATTCGTTGAAATGAGACAAGTTGTCAAGACTACTGTGGAGTTTCTAGACATGATTAAGGATTCTAAAAGCGAAAAAACAGCTTTAGAGGGTATTACTCCCAAAGAAAAGAAAGATGGTGAGGAACTCGAACAGTTTTGGGCATAAACAGGTGTACAAACAAATTCCTTTAAAACACTCAAAAGACGCCATCTATGTGTTATAATCCTTTTCGCAATTGAATAAATGTGGGGGGGCCACTTATTATCAGTGCATACGAAGATGTGCTAACATTTAATTCTTTTCAGTCTTTTGAAAATAAAAATATTTCAGCTGCATATTTGTCTCGTGTTGATCATAAAGGACGACATTTATCATATCAAATTTCAAATTGTTTGAATCTCCCGCCGTTTATCGATGAACAAATACCGCAATCACATGCACTTAAAATCTTTCAAGAAAAAGAAATCAAACTGATCGATGAATTGCCACTCAGGTATATCACACAGAAACAGAAAAGTGTTTTCACAGAGAATATGATCAAGAAAAACATCACTTCTGTTTTAAGGATGCCATTAGGCAAAATAGAAAATGTTACTTTTTTTCTTAGCATTCTTTCTGAAAATGATTATATCTGCAGCAAAGAATTTGTTGGACAACTATTAAAAGAGAAAGAAGCAATGACCGATAAAATCAAAGCCTTTTATAGTGCTTTGCTGACTATTAAAAATCTGTTTTTGAGTTATAGAAAAATACTTGAATTAAAAGGTGATGAAACCTTTGCGCATATGGAAAGAGTGGCTGTTTATTCACATGAAATAGCATTAAAGACTTGGCAATTAGCTATTCGATTAAATTGTCAAGATTTGGTAAAAAATTTTTCCCCTCTAACTTTTGAAACGCTTAAACTTGCTGCTACTATTCATGATGTTGGGAAATTAGCCATTCCAGAAAGCATTTTAAACAAACCATCAAAATTAGCTAAAGAGGAATTCGAAATAATTAAAACTCACAGCGCAAAAGGCATGGAAATTTTAAACACCGCTTTCCCTACAAAAGGTTATGCACAAGGCGAATTATTTTCTAAGGAATTATACGCTATTATAGATGTTACTAAAAAAATTATCTATCAACATCATGAAAGAATGGATGGAACAGGTTACCCAAATGGGTTGAAGGGCCATGAGATTGGATTATTTTCAAAGATCGTATCTGTTGCAGATGTTTTTGATGCCATTACCTCTAAGAGAATTTATAAAGCTAAACAAAGTTCAGAAATCGCATTAACAGAAATGGTTAAAGAACAATATAATAAGTATGATCCGTTAATTTTAGAAGCCCTATTTAGAACCCAAAATAAGTCATTGTTACAATCAATCCAATAATAACGCTGTAGATCGTAATTACATTACTGAGCTTAAATAATTTATAGGGATAATGAATTTTGATTTTCTTTGAAAAAAATAAGAGAATAATTATTCCAACTCCAAAGAAAACCTCGGGTTCTAACATATGTTCTAGATCAAGATGGTTTATACTGTTAATCGTTCCAAATATTAAACAAATTAAAGCAAGCAAAATAAGGGCAGAATCTTTCTCAATAAATCCTTTCATTTTGATTGATGGCTTGACTGCTAAGGCAAATTTTCCCACTGCGATGGCTGAACCGATAGTGGCAAAGATGAGTCCAACGGGGATAAAATCTTGTGAAAAAACAATGATTTCGTGTTTATAAAATGATCCTAAAAAGAAAGGCAATCCGGAAATTGAAAAATATCCGATCCAAATTGCTACAAACAAGGTTAGGGGAACCTGCTTTTTGGGAGTATCGATATTTCTTGTGCCATGTATTTGCTGATAATAACCAGCAGACAAGAACAATAACGCTTTAAAAATCGAATGTGAAAAGGCATACTCCACACCGTAATTATTCCAACCTTCCAAGATAAAACCCATTTGGGACATTGTGCTAAACGCAAGTATCAGTTTGATATCCTTTTGCTTGATTGACAAGTAAGCACCAAAAATTGCACTCACAATTCCTACATAAATTAAATACTTTGAAATGAAATGGTTATTTATAGCTTGATTAATTCTTAGTACATGAAAAATTCCTGCATTTACAATGACTCCAGATAAGATGGCGGAGATTGAACTTTCTGAATCTGAATGAGCTGAGGGTAACCACATGCTGTAAAAGAAAATTCCGGATTTAATCAAAAGTGCAGAGATAAGGATTAAAAACGGTAAAGTGTAATGATGAGCTGCCTTCGATAAAAGTGTAATATTCAATGTGCCATATTGATGGTAAATCATTGCTGTTGCAACAAGATAAATATTAAAGCTGATTGCACTTAATATCATATATTTCAAGCTAGACCAAATTTGTCTGTTTTTTAATTCTATCGAGATTAATAAATAAGATATGAGTGACATTAATTCCAGAGTGACATAGATATTGAAGAGATCATTTGCCAAAAATAGACAAGTTAAGTCAGATAACAAAAGATTAATTAAAAAATAAAATTTCCAACTGTATTCCTTTTTTGACGAATAAATAATAACGCAAAAAAAAACAATATAGGTTGCAGCAAGAAAGAGTAGAGAATCCATATTAAAAAATACTCCAACCCCGTTTTGCAGATGCCAACCACCGAACACAAGACTTACCGGAAGTAACTCGTTATTATTATAAAAATATAGGAGAAAGATCAAAAAAGCAATGATTTGAACAATTGGGATTTGTTTAGCATATTTTTTTAAAAAAGGAATTAAAAAAGGAACAGCAAGACAGAAAATAATGGAATTTTGTAATAATGTAGACGCCAAAGAATAAACCTCCTAAAATAAGGAAATACCGATAATGGATAGTGACATGATTATACCAATAATAATGCTGAAAAGAGCCAAAGAACTGGATAATTTAAAAAACTTATATGGATAGCTTAAAGGAATCCTTTTGTGTAAGAGTTGATAGACTAAAATTGAAATTATTAGGATCAACAAGGCTTCAGTAAAATTATAAAATGAAAATTGTTTGAGAGTATTTAATGAGCCTAAAATAACTGATAAGGCTCCAAGTAGGATAATTCCAAAATCAAAAAAAGGCACTGAAATGATATTCTTACTCGGTTTGAATAAAAATAAGATTCTACATAAGCCGAATATAGATAAGGCTGATATGAATTTCAAGACAATAGAGATTAAAGAGTTGGTATTGGATAAGATTAAATTTTTAAAACTTGAACCAACAAAAAAAGGCATGCCGGAGAGGGAAAAGAAGCCTATTAAAAAAGCTACGTACAAACTAAACGGTACAGATTTTCTTTCATTTGCACCATTTTTTGAATGATATAAATGATAATAATAACCGATAGATAAAAAAAGCAAGGATTTATAAAGAGAATGAGAACAAGCATACTCCACCCCTCCTTTCGAAAGGCCGATAAGCACAAAACCCACATGAGACATTGTCAAAAAGGCAAGAATCATTTTTATATCTCTTTGGAAAGTTGAAAAAAGAGCACCGAAAAAGGCTGTAGATAAGCCAAAAACAGTTAAAAAATGAATGATGGTGCTCGAATTAATTGTGTTGGTAATCCTCAATACGTGAAATAATCCAGCATTAACTACTATAGCGGAAAGGAGAGTAGAAACGCAAGTATCAGATTCAGATTGGGCTGATGGAACCCACATACTAAAAAAAAAGACTTCAGATTTTATCAGAAGAGGTACCATGATCATCATCAAAGCGAAATCATTTCGATAATTAGCAGAAGAAAGCAAAGTTAAATTCAGAGTCCCTACTTCTCCGTAAATAATCGAAGTACCAATAAGATATAGATTAAATCCAACTGCTCCTAAAATCATGTATTTCAAGCTTGAAAAAATTTGTCTTTTTTTCAGTTCTATTGAGATAAGCAAATAGGAGAGTAGTGATAATAATTCAAGGGTGACATAGATGTTAAATAAATCGTTTGCCATAAATAAACAAGTTATGTCTGTTATTAACAGGCTTAGCAAAAAATAAAAACGCCATTCTCTCTTTTTTGCTGATGATGCAATTGTAACGGCTAAAAAAACTAAGTTTGTGGTGATTAAAAAAAGTAAAGTTTCATATGAAAAAACAATTTCTATCCCTTTTAGTTGTTGCCAACCACCAAAAGTTATATGAATTGGAAATAATTCTCTTTGAAAAAAAGCAAATGATAAAAACAATAAACTAAAAACTATTTGAAATATTAAGATTAATTTGCCAACTCGTTTTAAAAAAGGGATAAAAAAAGGAAAACAGAGGCAAATAATGATGAATAATTGGACTCCTTCAGGATTCAAGTTCGCTTTTCCTCTCTTCCTCAACCAGTTTTTCTATTTTATCTTCCTCAACTGTGTCATAGCTTTTTGAAAGGTACATGACAAAAACTAAAGATAAGGATTGTGTTGCAAAACCAATAACTACAGCAGTTAATACTAACGCTTGTGGTAAAGGATCAGAAAAGGATTGTTGTGTAATAACAGAATGAGCGGACTGAAGTATTGGTGGTACAGTAGAATTTGTTGAACCAATAAAAAGAAAGATTCCAATAGTCGAAACGTTCATCACTCCAAGCATCAGTAACTTTTTTATCATATTTTTTATATAATAAACCCCAAAAAAACCACAAATAAAAGTAGCACAGATAAACAACAATTCCAACTCTCTCATGAAGTCCTCCTTTTGTGTTTAATCGAATATATCACAAAAAACAACAAAAAGAAAATCGTTTTATATCTAACATAATCATATTATGTTTGACATTATAGATATTATAGTGTATTATATTAGTTGAGGTGATAATATGAAAAGTATAAGTGAATTATTTTGGAATGCTTCGTTTGATGATTTAAAAAGAGGGTATACTTTCGATGATGAACACGATACTTATCTTTGTTTGATTTGTGGCAAAACTTTTACTGCAGGTCATATTTACTTATTCAATGGAGAATATTTAGATGCTCCCACAAGAATGGCTCAGCATGTAGATCAGGAACATCATGGAATGGTTAATTTTTTGTTGTCAATGGACAAAAAATATACCGGTTTAAGTGATATACAAATTTGTGTACTTAAAGAATTCAATAAGCAAAAAGATGATACTCAGATATCAAAATCACTAAATATCACAAAATCAAACGTAAGAAATCATCGATTTCGTTTGAAGGAAAAGGCCAAACAAGCAAAGATTTTTTTAAGCATCTTTGAAATGATTGAATCTAAAACTGATTCCAGTCAAAAATTTATTGATTTTCATCATACGGCAAAACAAGTAGACGAAAGGTATGCAATTACAGAATCCGAAAAAATCAAATGTTTGGAAAAGTTATTTGATGAAAAAGGTAAACTAAAACGATTTCCGACAAAGGAAAAAGAAAAGTTAATCGTTCTTATGCAAATTGTTACAAACTTCAAAACAGGAGTTTCTTATTCGGAAAAAGAATTGAATCTCAAGCTAAAAGAGGTATTTCCGGATTTCCCCCTTTTAAGAAGATATCTAATAGAATATGGTTTAATGGATCGAAAAAATGATTGCAGTGAATACTGGGTGAAGACTAATACATAAAAGACAGGGGGATTAACCCTGTCTTTTATGATTCTTCAAAAAAGAATGGAACAAAGATTTGCAGCTTCTTCAAGAAAAAAACGATCTTCTTCTGTAAAGGGATTAACTGTATGTGAGTCTATGTCAATCTCACCTACTACTTTACCACCTTTAAAAATTGGACTGAGTATTTCTGATTTCACTTCGGGACTACAGGATAAGTAATTAGTTTCCAGGTTAACATCCTGTACGACAAAGCTAATTTCTTTTTCTGCAGCTTGACCGCATATTCCGTCACCAAATTTGATTCTTTTGTGGTCTGTTGGCGTACCTACAAAAGGCCCTAATATTAATTCTCTGTCTTTTTTGGGATCAACAAGGTAAAAACCTACCCAATCATAATATTCAATTTCATCTTTGAGCAATTGGCAAATCTTTTGCAATTTCTCATCTTTTTGACCTGGAGTATTTAGAATAGTTCGAATTTTTTCAAGACATTTTTGAAACAAGTGATTATTGAATTTTATTTCATCTTCCAAGAGCTCATCTAGAAAGCTAAAAGCTCTTCTCATATGAGGGATGACAATAGAACCACCAACCATTGCAGCAATAGACAATGCTTCTTGAATCATATCTGAAGAGATATTCTCTTCTACACAACGAATGATATGATATTTTATACAATCATCACACCTTAACACTGTCGAAGCTACCAATCCCAGTAACTCTTTTTGTCCTTTATCAAGAATCCCTTCACGGTACATTTGAGAATCCAAACTATAAAATCTCTTCAATCCCTTTCCTGCATATTTCATAACATATTCATTTAGCTTATCTCGTTCTTTCATAAAATCTGATTTTGTGTTCATTTCCTTCTCACCCCCAAAAATTTTATCAAATTATATCATGCATCAAAGAATGCCCATGAAATCCTATTAGGAAAATGAATGCTATGTGCTATAATTTTCCTGAAATGAAAGGTGGGATTAAATTGAAAAAAGCCATTATTGCCTTGGATGTAGGTGGTACAAAGGTATTAGGAGCACTTTTTGACGATGAATTCAACATCATTCAAAGAAAGAAAAAGTCAACCAAAGCCTTCGATGGTGTAGATAAAATTTTAAACCAGATTTCAAAAGTAATATCTAAATTGTTAGAAACAGCCATAGAAATGAGTATGGAAGTTGTTGCCATAGGGGCTGGAGTGCCTGGAGTAATAAAAGATGGTATGGTGTTATTCACTCCAAATCTTCCCTGGAATCATTACCCACTTGCAAAAGAAATTGAAGATCTTTTTAATATACCAGTTGTTATCGGAAATGATGCAAACGTCTCACTTTTAGGAGAATGGGGACATGGAATTGCTAAAGATACGGTCAACACTATCGGTTTTTTTGTAGGCACTGGTGTCGGTGGTGGGTTGATTCTCAATTCCAAAATATATACCGGTAATATTGGTCTCGCAGGCGAGATTGGTCATATTACATTGAATCCAGATGGCATTATTTGCGGCTGCGGTTCCAGAGGTTGCTTGGAAAGTTATTCTTCAAAAACTGGAATTTTAAAGTATATTCAATCTCAAATCAGACACGGAAGAGATTGTTTTTTAAAAGATGAAATTGCTGAAAACAGTTCGGATTATATTCTCAGAAGCTCAACCATAAAAGACGCTTTAGATAATGGAGATGCATGTATGATAGAAGCTATAGAAATAGCTGCTAAATATCTCGGTATTGCTGTTGCATCTTCTTTAAACATTCTCAACCCTGAAATGGTGGTTTTTGGTGGTGGTCTTATTGAAGCCTTGGGTACAGATTTTATAGACAAAATACAAGCATATATCTCTCTCTACTCCGTTCCTCACGCTACTGATAACTGTTCTTTCAGACTTTCTGCACTTGGAGATGACGCCTGTCTTTACGGTGCTTTGACAATGGTTGAAGATAGAATGGTTGATCAGGGGCAATAATGTTTGAAATCGCTGCAGTTATAAGTATCGCTTCTGAAGGAATCTATTTAAATATATCCGAATCAAAGGCCGGAGTCATTAAAAAAATTGAATATCTATACCAACCGTTAAAAATCGGACAGGAAACCTTTAATTACGGTAGAATCAGTTTTAAGAAAGTTGATAAAATCTGCAAAATTCTGGATAATTATAAACAACTAATTAAGGATTACGCTGTAAAAAATGTAAGAGTCGTAGGTACAACTGCTTTAAGAGAAGCTAAAAACATTGCTTTTATTTTGGATCAAATTAAGAGTCGAACTCATTTTGATGTTCATGTACTGGATGATCCTCAAGAAAAATCTACTATATACAAGGCAATGCTGTTAAAGATAAACAACTCCGTTTTTAAGAATGACCGTTTATTTTTAGGATACATAGGAACCGGGAGTCTTGGGATTGCCATTTGTAAAGACAGAAAAATAACTTACTCACAGAATGTTCGAATAGGTTCAGTTAAATTATTGGAAATCCTGAGAAGTTTCCAAAGTGACTCGGAAAACGCTTACAGAATCATTAATGAATACCTAAGTAGCTTTGTAAAAACGATTAAATCAATTCCTGATATTCACCGAGTTGAGCATTTTATTACATGTGGTCAAGAAATTGAAAATATCATCAAAATGAGTGGTGGAAAACCGGGTAGTGAATTTCAATCCATCCCTGTTAAAACTATTACCGATTTATTTGATAAGATTAAAACGAATACCCCAGAACAAATTGGTCGTAAGTACAACCTTCCTGATCATGATTTGGACTCATTATTACCTTCTATGGGTATTTACAAAATGTTTTTTAACATTATTGAAGTAAGCCCGATTATTTCTGTTCCAGTAAAACTCTCAGAAGCCATTTTGTTAGAAATGTTTTTAAACGATGATTTTCAAGAAATCAGTCAAGTTTTTGCAGAAAGTACCGTCATCTCAGCAAAAAACTTAGGGTTACGCTTCCTGTACGATGAGGAACATGCCAATCAAGTGGAAAAGCTAGCTTTGATTCTATTTGATTTACTGAAACCTAAGCATAGACTGGATAAGCGTTATAGATTACTGTTACAATTAGCAGCTATTTTACATGATATTGGCAAATTTATCCAGTTAAAAAACCATTCGGAACATTCAGCCAATATTATTAAAGGAACAGAACTTCTGGGGCTTGATCAAAGAGAAACTGAAATTGTTGCATCAGTTGCCAAATATCACAGCACGAAATTTTTATTGTCCGGTGATGTTAATTTGCAGAAAATGGAACAAAAAGATCGATTGGTAATCGCAAAATTGCTGGCAATTCTCCGATTGGCTGATGCCCTTGACAGATCCCATTCAAGTAAAGTCAAGGACATTAAGGTTCAAATAAAGAGCAGGAAATTGAAATTAAAGATCATATCCGATCAAAGAATTTTATTAGAAAAGTGGTCTATAGAAACAAAATCAGAATTTTTTGAAGATGTATTTGGTTTAAAACCGGAAATAACAAAGGAGTGAGTAAGTGAATTTTGATTCGTACGACTATTATTTCAACCGAGAGTTAAGTTGGTTAGAATTTAACGAAAGGGTTTTAGATGAAGCTTTTTCAAAAACCAACCCATTGTTGGAGAGATTAAAGTTTCTTTCTATCAGCGGATCCAATTTAGATGAGTTTTTCATGATTAGAGTTGCAGGATTAAAAGAATTGGTCTCGGTAGGTTATACGGGTAGAGATGCAGCAGGTCTTTCTGCAAAAGAACAGTTGGATGCTATATCAAAAAAAGTTCATCAACTGGTAAAGAAACAATACGTTTGTTTAAATAAATTACTTCTTCCTAAACTCCAAAAAGAAGGGATCAATTTTTTAAGTGAAAAAGATCTCAACAATAGTCAATACGCTATATTAAATGATTATTTTAATTCGACTGTGTTCCCAGTGCTTACACCCATGGCTATCGATCAAGGTAGACCTTTTCCGCAAATACTCAATAAGAGTTTAAATCAAGCGGTTATCATTGAAAATGAAAAAAAAGAAAAACTGTTGGCTATTATACAAGTTCCCTCTGTACTGCCCAGGTTCATTAAAATTTACGACAATGATGAAGAAAAAAACATGAACTTTATCAGTATGGAAAAGCTGATCAAACTGTTTGCAAAAAAACTTTTTACCGGATATAAAATCCTTAGCATTCATCCTTTTAGGTTAACAAGAAATTCTGATTTAAGTATCGATGAAGAGGAAGCCAGTGATTTGCTGGAAGAAATAGAAAAATCACTCAGACAACGCGAAAGAGGTTTTCCGGTGAGGTTGGAAATAGAAAAAAATTCATCATCCATTATTAGTAACATTTTATTTTCAATGCTAGCGTTAAGTGACGATGAATTATATGAGATCAATGGTCCAATTGACCTGTCATCTTTTATGGATATCTCAAGTATTGAAGGCTACGAAAGTTTAAAATATAAGCCAATATTTCCACAACAACCTCCTGAGTTTGTTGACAAAAAAAGTAAGTTCGATGTGATAAAAAAAAGAGATGTGCTTTTACATCATCCCTATCAATCGTTTAAATCTGTGATTGAATTTTTGGATGAAGCTGCTGAAGATCCAAATGTTTTAGCGATTAAACAAAGCTTATACAGGGTTAGTGGAAATTCACCCGTTGTAAAATCACTGATTAAAGCTGCCGAAAACGGAAAACAAGTAACCGTACTGGTAGAATTAAAAGCAAGATTTGATGAAGAAAATAACATTCAATGGGCAAAAAAACTTGAAAAATCAGGTTGTCACGTTGTTTATGGATTAGTAGGTTTAAAGACACACTGTAAGATACTGCTTGTTGTGAGAAAAGAAACAGAGGGCATTAAAAGATATGTTCATTTATCAACCGGAAATTATAATGATAAAACTGCCAAATTGTATACTGATATTGGAATGTTTACTTCGCGTGAAAGTTTTGGTGCAGACTCATCTGCTTTGTTTAACGTGTTAACAGGATATTCTCAACCTCCAGAATGGAAAAAGTTTTCCGTAGCTCCAGGAAGTTTGAGAGACGCTTTCATCAAGCACATTGAAATTGAAATACAGAATTCAGAAGAAAATGGCAATGGAAGGATTATCTGTAAAAATAATGCTTTACTCGATAAAGAAGTTATTAAAGCCTTATATCGAGCGTCTATGGCAGGTGTTAAGATAGATTTGATTGTAAGAGGAATATGCGCACTTCGATCAGGTGTTAAAAAACTTAGTGAAAATATTACTGTTTACAGTATCGTTGGTAGATATTTAGAACATAGCCGTATTTATTATTTTGAAAATGCTGGAAACCCAAAAATATTCCTTTCAAGTGCTGACTGGATGCCTAGGAATCTTGATAGGCGTGTGGAAACGATGTTTCCTATAGAAGATGAACGTTTAAAAGAAGAGATAAAGGATATATTGGATTTGATCATTGCCGATAACGTTAAAGCGAGGATTCAAAAAGAAAATGGTGATTATGTAATCAAAAAACATCAGGGCGTACAATCTATTGAATCACAAGAGGCTTTGGCACAATATTATCGCGAAAAAAATCAAAAAAGTCTTAATGATAAACTTGAAAAATCTAATTTCCGTTCCAATAAGAATGAAGTGAATTTTTGAGCAGCCTTTTTTAATGTATAATAACTATTGATGATTGTTAGGAGGATGTTTTTGAAATTAAAAGACATTTTTTTGAAAACTGGGAAACCGGGTTATTTTATTCTTCTTGATATGTTGATTTCTTTAACCATTTCATCATTTTGTGTGATGATGGTATTTAGTGGACTTCACAGGATTCAAGCTTATAATAGACATATAGAGGAGTTGATTCTTCAAAGAAATCAAGTGACCAAGATTCTCACTTCCAAACAACATTATGTTCAAGAAAACCATTTAGAAAAAGATAGAAGTTATGAAATTTTCCCCAATGTGTTCGTTGATATTTATCAAATCAGTTTTGACAAACAGATAGATGAACAATATGGGTTGGAAAAAGTTGAGTTTGGAATAGTCGATAAACGAAAGGGTGAATGATTTGTCAAAAATTGTAAAGGACAATATCCATGAGATGGTCTTTGAGGCTTTAAACAAGGTGGATAAAAATCTTAGCAAAGATTTCCGAGTAGAGATTCCTCCAAATGAGCAGTTCGGAGATTTTTCCACAAATGTTGCCATGATAAACGCAAAAAACGCTAAAACCTCACCAAGGAAATTAGCTGAAAAAATTGTTGGTCTTTTAGAGGAGAACACAAATGTTGAAAAAGTTGAAATAGCTGGACCCGGATTTATAAACCTCTTTCTATCACAAGAATTTTATCAAAAGAAGTTAAAGGCAATCTTGAATGAAGAAAGTCAAGCTTATTTCCATGGTGGCCTTGGGGATGGGCAAAAGATACAACTTGAGTTTGTCAGTGCAAACCCCACCGGTCCATTAACTGTTGGACATGGAAGACAAGCTGTTATAGGTGACGTCCTTTCGTCTATTTATAAAAGATTTGGGTACGAAGTAACAAGAGAATATTATTTTAATGATGCGGGAAGACAAATGAAATTATTGGCAAAGTCTGTTTATATCCGATATAACGAATTGTTTGGCATCAATGAAGAAATCCCCGAAGGCGGTTATAAAGGTGAATATATTATTGATATCGCTAAATCGATAAAAAACGATGAAGGGGACAAATTTAAGGAAACATGGAATGAGGAAATTGAATCTTACTTTCTCCATCGGGCTAAAGATGAAATGTTTAAACACATAAAGAACACTTTAAAATCAATGAATATAAAATTTGATGTGTATTTTTCTGAGGATTCTTTGTTTACAGATGGAACGGTAGAAAAGGTAAAAACCATTTTCAGTGAGAAGGATCTGATTTATGAAAATGAAGGCGCTCTTTGGCTGAAAGTTTCTGAGTTTATCGATGAGAAAGATAAGGTTTTAATCAGATCAGATGGCATGCCAACTTATTTTTTTACAGACATTGCCAATCATTATAAAAAACATGAAAGGGGATTTAAGAAAGTCTTTGACATTTGGGGTGCAGACCATCACGGACATATTCCCAGAATGCAAGCAGCCATGAAAGCTTTGGGGTTTGATGGAGATTTCTTCAACGTTATTCTGCATCAAATGGTAACTCTGAAGCAAAAAGGCGAAGTCATTAAGATGTCAACTCGTCAAGGGACTTTTATTACCCTTGATGAGCTTTTAGAAATGGTAGGAAAGGATGCAACCAGATATTTTTATGCCATGGTGGACAAAGATGGACAGCTAATTTTTGATATTGACCTTGCAAGAAGCACATCTATGGA
Organism: uncultured Thermotogaceae bacterium; assembly: GCA_964629135.1. Taxonomy (GTDB): domain Bacteria; phylum Thermotogota; class Thermotogae; order MWEM01; family MWEM01; genus JASUTC01. The sequence goes on from CAZVPY010000002.1 coordinate 22,526, forward strand.
TAACCCTGTCTATTACGTTCAGTATGCACACGCCAGAATTTGTAGCTTAATCAAAAATGCAGAAAACAAAGGGCTAAATTTCGTACCTGGAGAAAATCTTCAAGAACTGAACTCAAGACAAGATTCCCTATTTATAAGGGATTTAATGTTGTATACTGATGCTTTGTTAGAAGTCATCCAAACAAATTCCCCTCATAAACTTACGAATTATATCCATGATTTGGCCTCAAAATTCCACCAATATTATAACTCAAATGTATTTGTCGATAAAGAAAATGAAGCTGTATCAAATGCCCGTTTATCCTTAGCTTATGCGACAAAAAAGGTGATTAAAGACGCTTTGATGTTGTTGGGAGTCAGTGCACCTGAAATGATGGAGCAGATTTAAAAAATGTTAATGAATCGTACCGATACCATTGTGGCTTTATCTACGCCGATAGGAACCGGTGCTATATCAATCATTCGAATATCTGGACAAAAAACAATTTCAGTTTTGAAGGAACACTTTAATGGATTGAAAAAAGATAATTATCCGTTGCATAGAAAAATGTACTATGGTAAATGGACAGATTCGGATCATTCAACTATCGATGAGGTTCAAATTGTTTATTATCAATCGCCCAATTCATTTACCGGTGAAGATATGTTAGAAATTTTTTGTCATGGTGGGATGATCATTACTGAAATGGTCTTGAAAAGCACTTTAAATCACTGTAAAAATGCGTTACCTGGAGAATTTTCATATCGTGCTTTTTTAAATTCTAAAATTGATTTAATACAAGCACAAGCGATTAACGATTTGATTAATGTAAAAACACAAGAAGGCGCAAAATTACTGGTTAAAGGACTTGAAGGAAAGCTTTCTCATTTCATCAAAAACCTTCAAGATAGATATACGAAAATCGCTGCAATGATTGAAGTTCAACTGGATTATCCGGATGAGATTTATGAACATGTTGAATATGAGCGTATTTTAAATGATTTAAAAGAGCTTACCGGTGATTTGTCAAAGATTATCAAAGAAGCTGCCAATTCCATTCGCTTAAAAAATGGAATTGATACAGTAATTGTTGGCCCTCCTAATGCGGGAAAATCAACATTAATGAATCTCCTCTTAAAAGAAGACAGGGCCATTGTGACTGATTTGCCCGGAACCACAAGAGATTATATACAAGCTGAGTTGAATGTGAAAGGGATTTTATTGAACTTGATTGATACAGCGGGTATTCGTAAAACTCAAGATGTTGTTGAATCAATGGGGGTAAAGAAAACATTCCAACTGTTTAAAAGTGCTCCCTTTGCAATTTTTATCTTTGAGCACTATTCTAATCTTGATGAAGTATCAATTAATCTTTTAGAGGAAGCTTTTATCGAAAAAAAACAAATCCTTATACTATTAAACAAAACCGATTTAAAAACATCGGAAAAGAGGGAATCTCATGTTATAAAAGAAAAGCTGAGTCAATATGGAATAGTTCATGAGATTTCAGCAAAAAAAACTGAAGGGATTACTGTGTTGGAAGAGTGTATTTATAATTCAGCTAAAAAACTGGTTGACAATAAAAGTGAAACCCAGTTGTTTAATAATCTCCAGAAAAGGGTTTTAGAAAGGGTTTATAACGAGTCGATTAAAGCCATCTCTGATCTAAACAATGGTTATACCATTGATACGGTTTCAATAACTATTAAGGATATAATCAAAGAATTGAATGATTTAACCGGAAGAGATTATAATGAAGACATAATAAACGCAATTTTTTCTGATTTTTGTCTTGGAAAGTAAATTAAAGGTGTGTGTGGTAGATGAACCAAGTAATCGGTAATAACGAAATATACTATATGTTTACATGTCCGAGAATGTTTTATTTTTTCTTGCAGGATGAAACAGATAATGTAGTTGTGGAAAATGCTCTAGAAAATGATCGTATTCGAAATGTCAAGGACTATTTTAAAAATATTTCTTGGGTTGATGCCAAAAAGAATCCTGAAATTACAAAAAGAACTGTTCAGAATGAAGCAGATATTTTGAATCCCATTTTAGAAGGCAGTATTAAAGGAATAAAACTTAAATTAGCTGTGCATGCTTTAATCAGAAAAAAAGACAAATATCACATTGTCATATCACATTTATCAAGAAGACCCAGTAAAAGACATCATGTCATCGCATCTTCTTTTATATTCCTTGCTAAATTAAACGGACTAAGTGTTTCTGACAATATTATCTTCTTAAGAAAAAAATCCATGAAGACTCAAAAAATTAAAGAAGATGGATATCTATTGTTTTTAAAGACGTTTAGAGAAATTGCAAAAAGTCAAGAGCCCCCCGCAGCAACGGGCACAAGGATTTGTAATTTTTGCGGTTATTGGGAGAAGTGCCATTCGTTCAATGTGGATGATCGTACTAAATTGCCTGTATCAAGTATTCGCGGGATTGGTGCCAATATGTCTTCAGTTATGAAATCTTATGGCATTAACACTCTTGGCGATTTAATCGACATTCCTTTGAGAAATGAGTTGGAGGAAAAGATCAAAAACATTAGAAGATATAAATTGCAAGCCTATTCATATGTTAAAGATACAGCTCTTTTCTTAACAAAACCTGACCTTTTAATCACAAACAATGATAATAACGGAGTTTATTTTGATATAGAAGCCGATGACAACCCTTATTTATTTGGCTTTTTACAAAATGATCAGTATCAATACTTTTTAATCAACGATAACGACTCAAGAAAGTCACAAATAGAAGATATCATAAAATATGTGGAGCAGTTGAAGGTTAACCTATACCATTATTGTGAATACGAAAATCGCGTTTTACGAGAACTTTCCAATGAATTAAAACAACAGTTTAAAAATGAAGGTAACGGGGATTTAAAAAACAAATTCCTTAAGAGTTTTTTTGAAACCCCAATGATTGATGTTTATGAGATAATCATCAAAAATGTATTTGCGCCATTAAGGCATTATTCTTTAAAATCTATAGCGAAATGGTTGGGGTTCAAATGGCGTATTGGATTGGATGGCAGAAGTTCAATACAAGAATACAGAAGATGGCTAAACACAGGAAACAAAAAACATTTAGAAGCATTATTACTATACAACGAAGATGATTGCCGAGCAACCCAAGTAGTTAAAGAATGGATTAGCAATCCGTCTTCTTATAACCACAAGCATATAATTCTTAACAGGAGAGATGTAGATGATATACTTAAAAGAAAATGAATCTGTTCAACTGACATTGAAAAAGAAAAGTGTTTTTCTTTTTGACATGGATGGGACTATATATATTGAAGACAGCGTTATCAATGGGGCAGTTGAGTTTTTGAAACTCGTAAGAAAAAATGGGTGTGAAAGATACTTTTTTACAAACAATTCATCAAAAACAAGAGAGGAATATTATCACAAACTCAAAGGATTTGGGATTAACACATCTAAAGAGGAAATAATAACATCTAACCGAATCACAGCTACTCATTTGATAAAGCATTATCCAAACGCACGTATACTATATATGGGTAATTATGAGGCTGCCAGCGAAATTAAAGATTTTGGACTTAACATCATACCACCTTATAAACGTTTTTTAGATAAAAAAATTGACGTTGCTGTTCTGGCTTATGACACAGGAATTAATTATGAAAAAATCTCCGTTTTTTCTTACTTTTTAAAGCAGAATATTCCTTATATTGCAACACATCCGGATATTAATTGCCCATCAAATATGGGGCTAATTCCCGATGTTGGAGCATTTATTGCCATGTTTGAACGTTCTACCGGACGTACTCCAGATCAAATTTTGGGAAAACCTTCAACAGCAATTCTTGATTATATATTTCAAGAAAAGAATATTAACAAAAAGGATGCAGTGTTTATTGGTGACAGGCTTTACACTGACATCAAAATGGCTACGGATGCAAATGTTTCATCAATATTAGTTTTATCAGGTGAAAGTAAAATAGAAGATGTCGCAAGTTATCCCTATTCCCCTGATTTAATTGTTGATTCTTTACTTGATCTGTATCAACTGTACGAAAGGGATAATAAAAATGAATAATATGGAGACGAGGTTCAGAGAATTATTGAACAAATTGCTGTTAAATAAAAAAGGACAATTTAATTCAACATACCTTTTTAAACATTTGAAAGTTAAAAATAAGGAACTCATATTAATTTTAACAGAATGGATTGATCAGTTAATCAAGAATGAAAAAGTTGACTTGATTGATACAGGAAAAAACAAAAAAGATGAAACATTATTCATGACCAAAGACTTTTTTTTGGAAAGATTGAAGCAACGTTTGTTAACGTCTGATTTTCTTTCGGACGAAAATACAACCTTATCTTTTTTAAGTAGTGTAACCGAAACTCAGAATATCAATAGAGATTTGCTGGTCGACAAAATTCAAAAATTTTTATGTCCTTTGATCAAATTTGCTAAAGGATCAAGAGATGTACCAATCATGTTCAACCTTTATAAAATATTTGTACCAGAACGAATGATCAATATTTCAGAGCAAATGATGGAAAACATTGGATCGGAAGCCAAAAGTTTTTCGGAAAGTAAACAAGTCAAAAAAATGATGTTTAAAAGCGGGAAAAACCAACAACATGTTTTTAGTAACCATCAAATAATTCTCACAGCCTTTTCTTATATTTTATTAGAAAAGGGCAAACTTATTTTAACTAAAAACGAAATAACAAATTCTAGAGGGTATAAGGTCTTTTTTAATAGTCCAAAATTTTATGTATTTACTGATTTGATTCAAAGAATCTACCCATTCAAACCTTATGCTAAAGATGATTTAATAAGTTTTTATCCAGAAAACTGGATAGATATCGATCAAATAAAATTACAGATAAAAAACGAAAAACCTGAAGACTTTTTACAAAATAACTTTGACTTTCTGGATAAAGAAGAGATCATTACTTTAAAAAATGTATTAACGACTAATCATCACCCCTCAGAAGTTAAAAAGGATATGATAGATAAACAAGAGAGTTCATACATTTTAAAAGATGACAATAATAATACCAAAAAGGTTGATTTTGAAAAAAGTGATTTAAAAGAGACTAAAAAGAAGCTATCAGTTGAACTCGTAAAGAATCAGAAACCAGCGAATCAGAAAAAAAAGAAAGCTAAAAAATCTGAACCCTTAAACTTTTTAAACGAAATTATTTACAAAGAAAGAGAAAGCAATCAACCAAAGGAACGAACACAAGACATAACAAATGAATCAAAAAAAGATTTGTCTTCAACCAAATCTTTAATCGATCGTTTTGATCATTTTGATAAACGGGATAAACATTTTTTATTATGTATTCTTGACTCAACAAAAATCGAATCAGGTTATTATACACATTCTTATAGAGATGAAAAATTTCAACTATTTATTGAAAAAATCTCTTCCTCTGAATTATTTGCAGTTGAATCAAAAGATGAAAAATATTATTTAAAAAGAGCGCTTCCAGTATCAGATGCTAAATACAAGCTTTTAAAAGAAAAACTGGAAGAAAGTATAATAGATAGCGAAAATAAAGAAAGTTTAATTGCAGATGAGAAAACAAATGATTTTAATTCACAAAAATCCAATGATTTTGAAAAGGAAAAAAACAAAACAACAATCAGTGAAAACCAAGATTCTCTACTGGAAGATTTGGTTCTGAATGATAAACCAAAATCTAATGAAATAATGTCCAAAGAAACAAATGATGTAATAAATGAAGATCATTTAGAATCTTTAATAATCGAAGAAAATAATAAAGATCAAAAAACTGATGCGATTGACTTAGCAGATGTTGATCACGAAAGATTTTTTGAAATTTCTGATAACGATGAAGAAGAAAATAAAAAAACCATTGGTTCGGAATCTTTGCCAGAAAATACTATCGAATCAAGGATTCCAAAAACAAAAGAATTAGGAGAAGAAACAACCGATTCAAGTGAAGATAAAACAGTAGATTATGAATTGACGGGGAAAATAATCTCCGTCCTGACAGATGATCAAGAAAAATGGTTAAAGATTAAGATGCTTTCAGAAGAAATGGGTTTCGAATTAAGAGATGGACTTGCTTATAAACCTGAAATTGCAGTCTTCGATGAAGGCTTTTATCATTTGGAACCTATTGCAAGAAACACAGATGCAATGATTATGCATATTGAGGAATTCATGCGCCTATTAAGTCTGGGGGATAACCATTGAGAAGAAGTGTTATCGTTTTTTTTTGTATACTTGTATTGTTAATGATAGTCATCTTAATTTTCAACAAGTCTCATGAAAAATTTACTGTTGAAACCTTTAACGTCTATCAAGAAGAGAAGCTAACTAAAAAAATTGTTTATCTCAATGTGGTCACCATTAAGGCTCCTTCGGATGATTTTATAGAAACAATACACGTAAATATTGGCGAGCATGTTGAATCAGATTCAGTTTTATTAATCATGGAAAGTAAAGAAGAAGCCTATCAATTAGCTAAATCTAAAAATGAGTATGCAATTTCTTTACTAAATTCAGGTAAGGCCATTCAAGAAGAGAAGCTGCAGGCAGTTGAATTATCAGAAAACAAGCTTGAAAACACAAAAGTTAGAAGCCCAGTAGAAGGATATATTATCAAAATCCCTATTAATGAAAGACTTTTTGTAACAAAAGGAAGCCCACTTTTTGAAATTTTACCAATTGATGAAAACGCTTACGTTCAAATTAGTGCTGAAGAAGAAACAATATTGACAAAAGCTGAATTTATAAAGGTCTCTATGAAACCTTCTGAACAGCAATGGTTATTAGAAGAAATACAAATCACCGAACAAAATAATAACCACTATTTATTACTTTTCAATGATTTTGAAGGTATAGATCGAGAGTTATTAGACACACTTTACTGTGAAATATTGATTTCTTACTTAGACAATCAAGCAGCTTGGATTCCTGAAGAATATGTGTATGATGAAGTTGTTTATTTGGAAGGGAATAAAAAAAAGAAAATAAGTATCTTAGAACAGAAAGGCGACCTTCTTTTAGTTAGTGGGCTTAAAGATCAAGACATTTTGATTAAAAAAGAGGTGAAAATATGGCAATTTTAGATATTCCAAAATTGATATATCACGCATTTCAATTAAACGCATCAGATGTGCATCTTTCAGTAGGGGAACATCCTGTATACAGAGTTTTCGGAGAGTTACAACGATTAACAGACGTTCCTGTTTTTACAAAGGAAGACTTAGAAAAAAGCATCGATTACTTGTATGAGAAAATAGGATTAAAAAAAACTGACAAAAAGGAAAATGATTTTTCTTTTGGTATTAAGGATACCATCAGGGTAAGGACAAATATTTACTATGAGAGAAGAAATCCTGCAGCAGCTTTTAGGATCATCACAAAAAAAGTCAGGACCCTGGATGACCTACAATTACCATCGATACTTCGTGAATGGAGTGAAAAGAAAAGTGGATTGATTTTGGTTGCAGGACCTACAGGTAGTGGTAAATCAACATCTATGGCTGCCATGTTAGAACACATCAATGAAATTAGTAATGTCCATATATTAACCGTTGAGGACCCTATCGAGTATATCTTTGAAAGCAAAAAGGCATTGATTCACCAAAGGGAATTAGGTTTGGACACAGATTCATTTAAAGATGGACTGAAATTTGCGCTAAGGCAGGACCCGGATGTAATACTTGTGGGTGAAATGAGAGACCTTGAAACAATGGCATTGGCTTTAACTGCAGCGGAAACAGGGCATCTTGTTTTTGGAACGATCCATACCAACTCAGCTCCTACTGCTCCTGAAAGAATTGTTGATGTTTTTCCTGCCCATCAACAAAGACAAATCACGCTCCAATTGGCAAATTCTCTGATCGGTGTTTTATACCAAAGACTTGTCAAACGAAAGGATAACGAAGGTTTCTTTCCTGTTGCTGAGATTATGATTGCCACATCAGGTGTTAGAAATCTAATCAGAGAACAAAAACTTCATCAAATTGGTACTTTGATGGAAACCGGGAAAAAATTCGGTATGAAATCTTTTGATGAAGCTTTGTTAGAAGCCTATGATAATCAGATCATTTCCAAAGATAGTCTATTTAACTATTGTAGGGATTTAGAAAAAGTGGAGAAAAAGATTGGCCAATATACATTATGATAAAAAACAGTTAGAATCACTATTTGATTTTAGCAAAATTGTATCCAACAAAAATGAAATACCTACTGATGTTTTGGCCTTTGTTGGTGATTCGTTCTTTAACATGATTGCTACCTTTCAATCCATTGGCGATGGAAGAATCAAAACAGCAAAAGCGTTTAAGAAAGGGGTAAAACATAAAAGGGCATCTGGTCAGAGAAAATTTCTAGAAAAAATAGAAGATATTCTAACCGAGGAAGAGTTAATTGTGGTTAAAAAAGGCTTAAACTCCAAAGGAGCCAAAAAAAGGGGTAATGATTATGACTATAGATCTTCTACAGCTTTTGAAACCCTTATAGGATATCTTTTTTTGAAAAGGGAATGGGAGAGATTAGATATGATCTTTAGCAAGTGCTTTAAATGACGATAATTAAATAACTTCTTTTAGAAGGTGAAGTTATGAACATAGCAAAAGGAACAGCTGCAGCCATATCTTTACAATCCCTTGCACAAAAAACCGAAGGAAAAGGTAAAACAGGGGCATATTTAGGTAAAGTCATTGCTAAATCCGGTAAAGAGATTCAAGTATTAATCAATGATAAGGTATATAAAATAGAACCAGGAAATGCTCAAAGTATAAAAATCGGAGATAAAATTCAGGTTTTTTTCGGCAAAGATTTACCTCAACAAATTTCAGAAGAAATGCTTCAACGAATAAGTGGGAAACTCATAGATGTGTTTTCACTCTCTTTGCCATACAACACAACCAAAGAATTAGAAAATCTGATTAATCAAATGCCACAAAATGAACGTCTTCAGTTTGCTAAAATCTCGAATGAGATGGTTCAAATGGTTGAGTCTATCTTAAAAGAAGAGTTTTCTATGCAAACGGAAAAAACTTCAGCATCAACGAAAAATAACTTTAATCTTTTTGATCCTGAATTACCCTATAACAGAAGACTTGTAGAATTGTCGCTTAAAGCTAAAGAAATGGGGAAGGCTTGGGAGCAAATACCCGATAACATAAAAAAAGAAATCATCAAAAAATATGTCCTATTTGATCTTCAAAAGAAAACAGCAGATGTTAAGAGTAATACCTTAGTTCAAAAAAATAGTGTGATTGCAACTGAAAAGGATTTAAAAGCTCCAAGAAATACCCTTTCTCAAAGCAGTGAAAAATATAACATCGGTTCACCGAAGGATTCTGAAGTTGAAGTTAAAACCTTAGATTTAAAAAATAATAAATCACAACAAGAGGATTTGTTGATTGATCGAAAAACAAATGAACCCATAAAAAATGGAGTTAGTTTTAAAAAAGCTTTCATAATGGATAAGGTTGAGCAGTTAAGCAAAAATCACATACAGACTTCAGGAAAATCAGAAAATTCACAACAAAATACCCAGAATCCTAACATATCAGAAGACACATCAAGTAGGGATAACAAAGAGCCATTTTCTAAAGCTCCTACAAGGCAAATACCTTTAAAAACAAGTCATCATGATCGTAATTTAACAGAAAATTTAAACTTAGAAAGGCCAAAAGTTTCTTTAACACAAGAGGTTTCCAAATTAGAATCAACCCAAAATAATAAACAGATCAACGGAAATCAAAAGATATCACTAACTAATACAAATGTTCAACAAAATTCCTCTGCAATACAATCCAATGATTCTAATCGTTCTAATCCATCTATTACTATTAACAATGATAAGATTTTTTTTACAAAGAATGATATTAAGATAATTACAAAGATTCTTGAAAACAGCATCAGTAAACCGTTATCAATTGAAAAGTACTTAGAAAACATTAATAAGGAAATAAATTCAGCAAGTATAGAAAAACTGAAAATTAGTTCACTTGGAACTACAGTAAAGCAATTTAATGCCTCTCAAGAAGACGTAAATATAATGCAGTTGATTAAAAATATATCTTTATTCGAAAATTCATCGAAAACTATTGCTTTATCTAACACCTCTGAGCAAAAAATCAATTTTTGGGATTATTTTTCAACAGATAGTTTTGAAAAATTAACCCGCTCTCCACTCATGGATGTTGAGATTAAAAATATGATTTTTTACTTTAAAAATACCGGGATACCCGAGCGAGATGCATTTCATACAACTCTTGATATTGTTAATTTAGCTTCACGGGCTAACAGAGAAGAAAATATCAGTACTCAACTTTATTCCATGTCATTAAAGAAATATTTAAAAGTCAAATTACCTCAACTGATTGTGAACAATAATATAAATCAGAAAAATGAAAATGAGCTTATCAATAAAATAGAGTCGTTTTCCAAAAAGGCTTTTGTCATTGTTAAATCATTTACTGAACGATTCCTCAAGGAAAAACAATCTGAAATCAATCCTCTATCAGAAAAGACATCAGGTGATAAAACTGTATTCAAGGGGCATCCTGAAGCCAAACTATCTAGTGATTTTGAAAAAGATCAAAAAATAACACGAGAATACAACCGTCAAATCAATTCTAAAACAGAAGAAAAGTCGATAGACTCAAAGACCAATCATGAGAAGCATGTAAGAGGAGCAATTCAGAAAGATCTATCTTCTTCAGGAAATAAAAATCAAGAAATATCAAACAATCAACTAAATGTTAAAAAAGAAGGTTTAACAGATCAAATCAAGCCAAATACTGAAAATGATAAACCCATTCAAAATGAAAGTAAATTACAAACTCAAAATAGATTCAATGAACACATTCAAAAAAATGAGTATTCTTCAGAAAAAATACTGAAGTTTTTAAATATTTCATCAGAAAAAACTGATTTTTCGAACCCCTATTCATCAATCATAACTTTAAACGAACAACCATTCGTGATTGATTTTCATCATCAAAAGATGGATAAGGGAGGCTATGAAAAGAATGAAATGTACAGAGTGTTTATTGAAACTAATACACAGTTATTCGGTACAGTATTTGTTGATACGATGGTATCGAACAAGAATATTGATATCTATATTTATGCTGAAGAGCAATATGCAAAAGCTTTTACAAATCATTCCTCAACATTAATAAAAAGAATAAAAGAAACCGATTATGATTTAAGAGGACTTTTCATAAGAGAAAAGATAGATCAAAATGAGATCTTAAAATTGAAAGTCAAAGAGTATACAAATCCCAAAAAAGAGGGGGGGTTTTTTAGTTTCGCATGAAAAAAACCGATCAGCATGGAAAAAGAATAAATGAAGAAGACATTAACGAAGCAGCTGCACTAAAATATGATCCGGAAGATGGGCCGGTGCCAAGAATTGTGGCTCAGGCAAAGGGCGAATTAGCAAAAAGGATTGTTGAAATAGCATTAGAAAATGATATACCTATTTACAAAGATGAAAAATTAGTAGAAAAATTACTTGAATTGGATTATTATTCTGAAATACCCCCTGAGTTGTATAAAGCGGTAGCTGAAGTAATCGTTTACGTTTATCAACTTGGCGGGTTTAATTAAAAAAAGAGGGAATAGATTGAAGACAAAACTATTTACAACTTATCAAGAAACTTTAGAGTATTTTTTTCATTCAAGACCACACGGAACTATCAAATTAGGATTAAGTCGCATTATCAAATTGCTTGAATTAATCGGCAATCCACAAATAAAATTTG
>CAZVPY010000003.1:0-7434 GCA_964629135.1 uncultured Thermotogaceae bacterium
TCTTTGCTTTATAATTTTTTGTTATAACTTTGTTATTATATAATATAATTGTTGTTTTAGAAAATAGTTGACAAGAGGGTATTCAGTGTTGAATATCTATCACAGACGGTTAGAAGAATAAACCGTTTGTTTTCGTTCATTCTCTTTATTTTTTGGCTTCAATCGTAATGGTTTTTCCTTTGTAAGACTTTCAGCAAATAAAAACATCCCACTAAAAAAGTGGGATGTTTTTTTATTTAAATATTATCCTTTAACGGCACCGGATGTCAAGCCACTAACAAGGTACCTTTGCAACGACAGTGATAAAATGACCATGGGTAAAGCCCCAATTAATGCCGCTGCTGTAAACAGTCCCCACTCCATCTGATAGGGGCCGTAGGAGAAGGATTGCAATCCGACCGCAAAGGTATAATTTTCCGGGCTTTGTAAAACGACACTGGCTAAAACAAACTCATTAAAATTAGCCATGAAAACAATCAAAAAGACAACGGCCAACATAGGTGCTGTCAATGGCAGGATGATTCTCCAAAAGGTCTGGAATCTCGTTGATCCATCGATCATAGCCGCTTCCTCCAATGAATCGGGAATCGTATCAAAGTATCCTTTCAACAGCCACATATTAAAGGCGATGTTACCCAAATAGATCAATCCCAATCCCCATAAGGAATCCAGTCCAAACCCCGGGAGGAATTGACCGATAAATCTTAAGAGCAGATAAAGTGCCACCATACCCATGACTATGGGGAACATTTGGATCAGCAGTAAGAAAAGTAACCCGTATTTTCGACCTTTAAATCTCAATCGACTAAAGGGATACGCCCCCAAAGCACAGAACATAACTGTTATGCCTGCAGTGGCTACGGCTAAGATGACTGTGTTGACCAACCATCTCATAAATTGTTGTTCAGGCTTTTTAACCCAGTACTGAAGGCTTTCAAAGATATTTTTGTCGATATTTTCCAAAGGTTTTACGATCTGAGAATAAGCTTCTAATTCGCTTAAGTCACTGGCGATTCTGGCGATTCGGTTGAGTTCAGAAGAAAAACGATTATAAGCATCTTTTTGAAGTTTTTCGATTTCATCCAGTTCGGTCACTTTTATCATGACATTGGCATGGATGAGATTCATATAGGTTTCCTTTTTCACATCAAAATCAGCTAAAATAGACTCTATCTTATCAACAGTCTCTTTCAAATATTTTGTTTCTTTAAAGTAGTTTCTGTCCAAATAGACCAGTTTATTCAATGAAGATAATTGAGATAATAATTCCTTAAGCGGGTTGTTAATCAACCCGTATTCACTGATGTAGTCTGATATCTTTGTATGATATTCAGTGAGCCCTTCATAATCTTCTATACCTTCCAAGAGATTCAAAAGACTGATGATGCTTTTTGACCTTTCAATGTTCCTCTCTCTTGACAATGCCTTTTCATATACTTGTTCAAGTTCTTCCAGAAGTTTTCTTTTTACTTCAAGGACTTCACGCTCAGTTTGCAGTTGTAGCTCTTCTGAATCCAATTGCTTTTGTAACTCCGAGTATCTTTCCATAATAGAGGAAAAATCCTCTAAATCTGTACTAATGGGGTTGATATTGTTCCTTAGAACACCCATTCCGTTTTCAATCAACGGTTTTTCGGAAATGTTGATGATCTCTTGCCTATTAGACACAAACCAATCGATGGTTGTTTTCATTTCCAACATATTCTTTTCTGCAACCTTTATTTCACCCATCCCTTGAATCATTTGTGATAACGATTCCAGTTGGACCATGATGGTTTCTACTGAAGGTGCGGAAGAGACTTTGTTAGTCGTGTCCTTTTTCAGTTCCAAAGCAAAGAGTTCTTTCAATTCCTTTAGCTCGTAAACCGTTGCCTGGAGCTTCTGGTCCAATATTTTAAGTCTCTCTTCAATATCCATCATTTCCTGTTGTGTGGTTTGTATGCTGTTTTCAAGCCTTAAAACTGTATCATAAACTGCCTTTCTTTCAGATTCTGTTTCCAGATATTCAGCTACAGCCGAATTGTCTTGATTTAATCGTTGAGAAAGGGGTGTGGTTATTTCTGTCTTTTTCGTTTCATACTCACTAACCGCTTCATCAATTTCTTGAGCCGTCGCCTTAAATAACTCAGTTAACTGATTCCATTTCTCAAATCCCTCTTGGGTTAATACCGGTTCAAGATCATTACTAATTCCCCGATACCCTCTTAAGTTGATCTCTCTGTTCCATTTGGAATAAGAGAAAGCATGAGGAGTGAGCAGGTTGAGAAAACGTTGATGGATTTCTTCCAGTTCTTTTTCAATGTCATCGTTTAAATCTGTTTGTATCTGTCGATGCCAAGTTTCATATTCACTTTGAATAAAGTCTTTGTAATTATCCATCGAGCCAATAATTCCATTGTATGCTTCCACAAACTCCGGTGCTTGTTCTTGAATGATCTTTAAATAAGCTTCCTTTTCTTCTTTAGGTACTTCTTCCAAACTTTCAATCAGTTCCAAGTTTAATGCCACACTCAACAAATCAGAACGAGTAAGGATTTGATCCAACTCTCCTTGGAGAAAATCCCTTTCCTCATTTTTAAGGCGACTAAAACGTTGGTAAATCTCATCCGTTTTAGATTTTGCATATTGAACCACTTCATCCACATATCCCTCTGATTTGGCGATTTGTTCTTTACTGAGTGTCATTTGGCGTTTCAACTCCCGTTCGGTTCTGTTGAGATTGTCAAGGAGTTCTTCTTTGCTCATCCCGGAATATTCAGTAGAAAGATTGGTAATCTTTTTCAACTCGGTAATTTGCTGGGGGATATTTTTTCTGTTGAATAACAAGTCTTTATAATACTGGAATGTATATCGTGTACTTAGCAATTTGGTGGAAAAGGCTGCGTTATCTCTTCTGATAGAAGTAGCTGCAATCCAGAACATGGGGAGCAAGATCAGAACAATTAATACAATAAGAACAATATGTTTGATTAACCTCATCCCCTGTTCACCTCCTCAAAGGTGCCTGCAAATTTAAATTGGAAGAAACTGATACCAGCAACGATCAGGAATATAAAGAGGGCAATGGCTGAGGCATAGCCAAAATCCTGGCCCCGTTCTCCCTGAAAGGCCAGTTTATAGGTATAGGATATGAGAATGTCCGTTGATCCTGCATTCGTAAGTGAATCTGACATGGCCGGTCCGCCTCGTGTCAGCAGATAGATATTCGTGAAGTTGTTGAAGTTAAAGGCAAATGCTCCAATCAGAAGCGGGGCCACAGATGTCATGAGTAACGGCATGGTAATACCTGAAAATTTCCTGATTCTTGTGGCACCGTCAATGGATGCAGCTTCGTATAGATTACCCGGAATGGATTGCAATGCTCCGAGACAAACCATCATCATATAGGGAAAACCCAACCAAACATTGACGATCAATACCGATACTTTCGCCATAAAGGCATCTCCAAGCCATCTCACCGCTTCAATACCAAACCACTGTCCTAAAACAATTTTATTCAAAATCCCATAGGTCTCGTTGAAAAAACCGTTTCTCCAAACCAAGACTGAAATAAATGCGGGGACCGCCCAAGGAATTAACAGGAGCGTTCTGTATAGATTTCTTCCTTTGAATTTTGAATCGTTTAACATCAAGGCAAAACCCAACCCAATAACAAATGAAAAGGCAACACTTAAGATGGCCCAGGCAAAGGTCCAAATAAGAATCTTGATAAAGGGGCCTGTAAACCTTGAATCGGTAAACATCTTTTCAAAGTTTCTTAAACCCACATAACCTCTATACCCCCCCACATCAACTCGTTGCCCTTGAGGGGTTACCTCATAAAAAGTTCCGTCTGATTCCTGAAGTTGAAGACCGGTTGATGCATTTACCAAAACAGTGCGCTCAATAATCCGGCCATTTTCTTCGATCAATTCTTTGTCTATTCGGTACTTTTTCCTGGCATCCACCAATTTACGAAAACCGTAGACATTGCCAAAACGTACCAGAGACCTTTCAGGGTGGGTCATTTCAACACTGTCCAAATATTTCAAGTAAAAATTACTCATGAATACCCTTTGATTGGATATGGTATCCGGATCATCAAATGAGAAAAAATACTGATAGGTATATTGTTGTCCGTTAATGGTACTCTCCACTGCCATAATTTGATCTTCGTCTTTCAGAGAATAAACGATTTCGTATTGATTGTCTCCAATGACCACCATTTCGTTCTCAATCTCTCTATATTCAGCAACACTTCTAACGGTATTCCCATCACTGTCAACTGATATAACTTGCGGTTTCTCCGCAAGAAACTTTTTATCACCATCTGAAAATACCAGAATAAAATGCTCAGTGGGGGCAAAATCTTCCATGTGAACATATACTTTGTACGAATAGGGAGTCGAATCTTCATCAGTTACATAGGTGTTTAAAAGTTGTTCAACAACCTGATTTCTGGTAAACAGATGGCCAGTCCCATAATTCGTAAAGGCAATTTTTAAGGTATAAAAGATTGGATAAACCGTCAATATCAGCAAGAGACTTAAGGCAGGAATCGTGTAACGATACGGATACCCCTTTGGATTGATGACGGCAAAATCAATGAAAAAGATAATGATGATCATGATGATTCCAAGTTCCGCTGCATCATTTGTAAATAGAACGATAGCCGCCCAAGTCAAAAAGGCATTCAGGATGGCCAAGAAGAACCACAAGATTATTTTCCCCAACGTCTTCAATATCATCACCTTCGCTTTCAAATAAAAAAAGGATGGATGATAAACCGGATTATCATCCGAACCATCCATCCCTTTCAGTGATATTTCTAATTATTCATTGAGAGCTGCTTCGATTTTTGCAACTGCTTGATCAAGTGCTTCTCTTGGTTCTAATTCGCTATTGACAATTTGGTTCAATGCATCCGCCATTGCTCCCCATACGGCTGCCATTGCAGGGATGTTCGGCATAGGAATACCTTTTTGAGCACTTTGGAAGAATGAGTAAACATCTGCATTGTCCTGAACCATTTCTGCAACGTCAACTCTTGCAGGTGGTCTTGGATCTGCCTGGAACAGTCTGTACATAACATCTTTTGTGTTGAGGAAGTTTGCCAGGAAATCTATGGCAAAGAGTGTATTTGGTGATTGTGAATTAATCAGAAAACCCTGTACGCCGGTGAAGGGTTTACAAGGATTCCCGTCAATACTGGGAATTGGTGCGATTCCGTAATCAATTCCGGCTTGTTTATAGCCTTCGATTGCCCATGGTCCGTTGATGATTGCCATGGCCATTCCATCTTTGAAGAGTCCGTCTGCAATTTGATAGTTGTCTCCGGGTTTCATGACTCCTTCGTCATATAAACTCTTAAGAAATTCTGCACCTTTTACAGCACCTTCGTTGTTTAAACCAATATCATTAGGATCCAGACCTTCTTCTGTTTGCTTAAAGACATATCCGCCGTTAGAGAATAGTAATGGTGCGGAGAAATAGAAATCAGGTGCATTGTAGACAAAACCTCTGAATTCATCGTCTGTGTATTCAGCTGCTATATCTGCAAGTTCTTCAAAAGTTTCCGGTGCTTCTTCCAAGTAATCCTTGTTGTAGAACATAGCGATGGCTTCAACACCATATGGAAGACCATAAAGCTTTCCGTTGTATTCAAAAGCATTAATCGCAGTTTCTGTAAACATTTTTCGATCTGAAAGGGTTAAAAAATCCATTGGAAGTAATAAACCACTGACTACAAGTTCTCCGATCTGGTCATGAGCGGTGATAATAATATCCGGGCCTTCACCTACCGGTGCTGCCTGTAAAAATTTGGTTTTGATTTGGTCAAATGCCATTTCCTGAACTTCTACGGGAATACCGTACATACTTTCAAAGTCATTTCCCAGTTCCTGTAGTATTTCCACCTGCTTTTCGGAACACCATACTGTCAGTTTACCCGCTTCGGCTGAAAACACTGTAAATGAAACCAACAAAACCAAAGCAGTTACTAATAACAACTTTTTCATCAATAAAACCTCCTTATTTTGAATTAGAAAAACATGGAAAACATATTAATTAATGATATCATATCTATTAATACACGTCAAGATGTTTAGTGTTTGTTACGAAACGATTGTATAAAATCCATTATCAAATGTAGTGAATATCCCAATAAAGATGATATACCGATATAAATGGCGTTGGAAATGGCAACTTGAGGTCCGGTATTTTTGATTTCCAACAAATAAAATAGAACTCCCACAATCAGCCCAAAAATAATTGGGGCAATAAACGAATGAAATGGCCCTCTGTGAGGCGGGGTAACGGCAGACAAAAAGGTTGAAAACAACAAGCCGATTAAAATGGATATGTAAAAGATGATGATTTCGTTTTGTAACAACTTCAAACGCGGAAACCAGAGAGGTATTCTTTCCTTTAACAAATAATAGAGGTATACGCCAGCTATCATCCAAATAATCACTTTTGCCACTCTGTGCATATAGGCATTTTTGTGATCCAAATCCGGCGCATCAGATCCCAAAGCAAAAAAGATAAAGGAGAGAATCAAAATTCTGTCAGTGATTTCTACCAATTGGAAACCACTACGAATAAGGTTCAATAAGGGAATTGTTAATGGAAAAACAATAATCCCTGAGATGACATGTATTAAAGAAACGGGCATATTCCGAATCTACACCCCATTTTAAAAGATAATCTACTTCACACAAGTTCATGTTTTTAATTTCAAAATTTATCTCACGATATGCCTTTTTAAAAAGGGGGTTTGCGTTTCCACTTATCATCTCCATTTGACATTCAAACATACTACCCATTAAATCAGAAGCTCTCACTAAACCTCCGGTTTCACCCTCAAAGGGATGCAGCATATATCCTTTTAATTGTTCTTTTCCTTTGCCTTGAATCAAACTCAGCAAAAATTCTTCCACCATTTGTTCTTCCACTTTTGTTATGGTTGCTTCAAATCCGGGGATCCTCCGCTTGGTGGGCGAAATAATATCTCCCGTCATGGCCTCCGGCACATCATGATAAGCGGATTTTAATAGTAAGTCACTGCAATCTATGCAGCTTCCGTTTAACGTTTCCGATATATAGGAGAGAAGGGTTGAAATAAACGTCACAAAGAATGTATGCCCTGCTACGGTGGTTTTGATATTCCTGTTGGTCTGATTCCACCTGACGGCATTAATAAGTGTTCGAACTTTCAACAAATAATCCCTATATTCAGTACGACCCAAAATGGCAGTTATAAAATCATGCGATTTAAAACTGTTGAGTTTTTCTCGCAATTCCTGTAAAGGCTTTTTATAGTATTCCGGATAAACCCTGGCATTGACTTCACATTCTGAATAAGCGGCATAGGTATCGGAAAAGTCTATGATCAAGCCTTCAACGGAATCGTCTTTTGCCCTTACGATCTTGTCTCTAAAGTCCTCACGCCAACCC
>CAZVPY010000003.1:7444-27378 GCA_964629135.1 uncultured Thermotogaceae bacterium
TCTTCCATGGCACTTTTAAAGGTTTTATTCCACAGTTCCAATGAAGTATCCTTGATATAGTTTTTGGTTTGCAGAGAAATATCTGAAAGGATAGCCTTTGGCAGGTCTTTTAAGACAATGCGCTTAATCAGTTTTTCATAGTCAACTTGTTGGCCACTAACATATGCCAACAAAAGTGCTACATGCAATGAAAAACCTGAATTGCTGGCCTCGGTAATGAGTTCAATATGGGGTGTTGTATTCCATCGGTTAATAGTAAACAGGCTTAATGCCATTCTGATTAATCTTGAAAGCACGTTTATCAGCTCTTTTCGTAAAAAAACATATTCTTTATTTCACTTATCATCAACTATTCTCTTTCAACACTTCCAAAAGATCCGCTGCCTTTATTTTCTTATCCAACCATTGAGTACAATCTGATTCATTTTTCACTACTTTTTTCAGGGTCGGCATCCATTTGTTGTTGTTTAAAAGAATGCCACCTTGAAGGCGACCTTTGTCAAAAAACAGCTTCAATCTTCCGTCCTCTACATTGGATTCAATATGGGAAAGCTCACCAGAAATCTTCCCGGTGGAGAAAATCTTCCAATCGTTGATCTGAAAAACAGTTGAGGGCATTTCCAAATCATATACTTCTCTTTTACCGGCCATATTTGCCCCGGCGATCTTCCCCTGTGCCATGCCTGCAGTCCATAATCCTAAGGTAATCCCGTTTAGTTGAGCCACATCGCCAGCTGCATATACATCATTAACAGATGTCTCGAAAGTAGAATCTACAACTACTCCCCTTTCCACCGCCAAAGGACTCTCTTTGAATAAATCAATATTTGAACGAATACCACAGGAGTAAAGAACGGCATTGGCTTCTAATTCTCTCTCATCAGTTAATTTTATCCTTTCCACCCTGTTATTCCCACTTATAGTCGAAGCACCTGCTCCCAAATACATGGTAAACCCATTACTCGACAGCATTTTTTCAAGATCACGGGATATGGGTTCATCTAACTGTCTATTCATTAAAAAGGGAGCATATTCAATGATGGCCACTTCTTTGCCAAGTTCATGTATGGCCCAAGCGGCTTCCAAACCCAAGATACCTCCTCCAACAACGGCCACTTTTTCCACGCCGGATAAATACCTTTGGATTCGTTCAAGGTCGTTGATTGTTCTTAAGGTAAATACCCCTTCCAAATCCAATCCCTTGGCAGGGGGTACGAATGGATGACTCCCGTTTGCCAATAATAATTTATTATATTGAACTGTTCCTTTTTTCGAATGTACTTCTTTATTTGAAAAATCTATTTGCTCGACTTGGTTTGATAACAACAATTCAATTTGTCGATCTTCATACCATTTCCAATCATGGACCAATAGCGAATCTCTTTCAAACGACTTACTAATATAGTGAGATAATTTCACCCTGTAATAAGTTGGCATGTCCTCTTGTGAAATAATCAGGATTTTACCCTTCCCATCTTGTTTTCTGATCTCTTGTGCTGCTGAAAGTCCTGTTATGCCATTTCCGATGATTAAATATTCTATTTTTTCCATGGGTTATCCTCCTTCATTTTTGTTATTATATCACGCGGTAAATCCCGCTTTTAATATAGACGGGAATGATGTCCTAATGAATATGCTATAATTATTGAAAATCCAGGGGGGATTCTATGTATGATTTTTTAGAGCCAAAAAGGGTCAATATATTCTTCGCTTATCTGGCAATTGCCTTTGGACTATTCTCGGTTATTTTCGCCGTATATGAGGGAATTGCACTCACCAATGAATATTTTCAATCGATTAACAACGGAGAATTAACCATTTCCGAAACCTCAACGTTGTATAATCAGACTACCGAACAAACCCCTTATTTTTTTACTATTGCCGGTTTGATCGGCTTCATCGTATCTCTGCTTTCCTTTCTTTTCCAGAGCCTATGTAATTATCAATGGGCAAAGGTTTTGAATCGGAATATCTATGAAACCAACAAACTCCTTTCTGATATGATGAATAAAACAACCGATCAGGAAATTTTATACGATTTCCAGTGGATGTCCGATAAACTAAACACCCTTTGGATTCAACTCTGGGCCTTTTTTGGATATGTCGTTATGTCCATTCTTGGAACCATTTTTAACAATACTGCCATGCTTTTTTCTCTTTTTGCTTTTGTGTTTTTGGCTTATTATCTATCACAAATATTTAAAGTATCAAACGAATTGTTAAGAATCAAAAGCCAATTCTATTCTTTTTATTTAAAGGAGAAATATCACGAAGGCTTGGAATACATCATTCCCTATCGGAATATCATCATGTTTTTCATCTTTTCAGTTTTAACCCTTGGAATTTATTGGTATTATTTGTTGTTCAAACTGTCCACTGAGATCAATTTTTTCTTAGATTATGATGAAAAGTTGATGATTCAACTTCCTGATTCTCCCTTGCTTAAAGAGGTTAATAATGAGGGTTAAAGTTATCTCTGCACGTTTCAAGAACGAAGAAATCATCAACAGAATGGAAGAAGACTACTTCTTTTTTCAACAAACGAATTATGCGATACAAGATTACATCGACAGCAAAGGCTATTATGAATTGGACATATACCTATCTGAAGAAACAGATGAAAAGGATATTTTTACCCACCTTCATCAACGGTATCCCGAATTACAAAATTTTTCAATCAACTATCAAAATCAGGAAGATTGGTTTGAAAAGTGGAAGCAATCTCTGAAACCTATTTGGCTGACGGAAAAATTTCTTGTGGATCCAGCCATCAACAGCAAGGATGAAATACAAGTCATAAAAATCACACCGGGAATGGCATTTGGTACGGGTTATCATGAAACAACACGCTTGACTGCTGAATTACTTCAAGAATATGGAAAGAGGGGAGATCACATGCTGGACTTGGGATGTGGCTCCGGTATTCTTACCATCATGGGCGCAAAATTGGGATGCTCGGTAACAGCCGTTGATCTGGATTCTTTTGCTGTAGAAGCGACTCATGAAAACATACGAATAAATTCAGTCAGTTCTTCCGTCAAAATCATGACATCTGATTTGTTGGAGGAAGTTCATGATACATTTGATATCATTTGTGCCAATATTCTCTACGATATACTTAAACGTTTGTTTGTAGATAATGCCAAAGATTTGAAGCGAGTGACTCACAAAAATACCATTTTAATTTTTTCTGGTCTTATCCTTCAACAATATAAACCTTTTAAAAAACTTGTTGAAAATAGTGGTTTCACTGTCATAAAAAAGCTATCAGAAGGCGACTGGTTAACAATAGCAGTCAAGCAAAAAATACAGAGGTGATTGAGTAATGAAAAAGCAAGTCGTTATAACATTTACACTGGTCTTATTTTCTTTATTAATTTTTGGTATGCAAAATGGAGAGTACATGTTTAAACTTTTAAATCAAGAAGCCGCAACAGAAACGGTTTCTTACAGTCAAGTTTCTACTGACGTGGTGAATTTTGAATCCACAACTGATTTACACTTTCAAATGCAGCAAGCGGTTTATCAGACAAAAGGACAAATCGTAGACAACTTGATAGTTGATTATCAACTAACTATGCTATACAACAACAGTGAAACGGTCATTCACTGCGTTTTAAATGATGATACTCTCACTTATACAATAAACAATGTTAGTAAAGAAATCCCCATCGAGGGACCTTTACTGGTGCTGGATAATAATTTGGCCTGGACTTGGCAATTGGTATACAATCTTTATCATGAAAACGGTTATGAAGCAATTAATGTATTTGTTCCACAGCTTTTACTCAAGAACTTTACTGAGATTTTGCCCCTACAAATTCAAAAAACCACTCAAACAGCAGAAGACACCAATGTTTTTTTCACCTATAGCGGACAGTCTGGAATGTTGAAAGTTGATGAAAATCATCAGGTCTTTCAATTACTGATGGGTGGAACCCAAATGGTAAAAACAAAATGACAGCCACCAATGCTACAGGTCAGATCACGGTCATTGTGGGGCCCATGTATTCGGGAAAAACCACTGAATTATTGACTTACGTAGAGATTTATAAGCTGGGTAATAAGCCTTATAAAATTTTTAAGCCCGTTATTGATAATCGCTACGGTGTAAAAGAAATCAGATCCCATTCAGGTATGTGTGAACAAGCTGTTCCATTGGAACATTCTCAAAGGGCTTTGGATTATATCAGTAATGAAAAGGCTATTTTTTTCGATGAGGTGCAGTTCTTCGATGAAAATTTAAGTGAAGTAGCAAAGAACTTGAGAAAAATGGGAAAGGACATTATTTGTGCCGGATTGGATATGAGTTTTAAAGAAAATCCATTCATGACCACCGTTAAGCTCATGGGACTGGCTGACAAGGTGATTAAGAAAAAGGCAGTCTGTCATGAATGCGGAGAGTATAAAGGTGTCATTTCTTATAAGCTGAGTGGAAATGAATCGGAAATCGATGTAGGTGGTATGGAAAAATATGTGGCGGTTTGCATGGACTGTTATGAAAAGTTAAGATCGAAAACAAATTGATGGTGATTTAACCCTTGTTATATTATCAAACAGCAATTTCCAATAACCCTCTTAGGGCTTATTTTACATATTCTTCCGAATTGTTATTGAAGCCTGGATCGAGGGTTATTGTGAGTTTTGGCAGAAAAAAGAAACAACTTGCCTATATTGTTAAACAAATCCCTAAAGAAGCTTGTCCGGATGGTATTGAAATAAAGGAAATCGAACACATCATTGACGAAAAACCCTTAATAGATGAGGGTTATTTCGAACTGATCCTTTGGACCGCTATGTTTTACCTGTCTCCACCAGGCAAGGTATTTGACTTGGTATATAAAACATTGGGTAGTTCCCCTATAAGTAAGCATTCAAATGATGGAAAAAGCACCACATCGGTTGGTAGAAATAGTGGATCATTAACAAAAAATCGTTTAAAGAAGAAAAAATTTATTGTGAATGTACCTTTGAGCTCTTTAAGCAATCACAGGCTCTCTCAACAGGGAATGGATATCATTCAATACCTTCTTTTTTTCCCCGACGCCAGTTTACAAGAAATCATTTGCTCATTAGAATTGAAAAGTATTACACCTGTTCAAACGCTCATTAAAAATAATGTTCTGAGCCTTGAGGAATATGAATCAAATAGCTTAAAATCATCCGTTCCTCAAAAAGTCATTTTAAGTTCAGAGCAGAAAAAGATCGTTGTAGATTTTCTAAAAGCCTATAATAAGGGGATACTGGAACATCTTTTATATGGCATCACTGGCAGCGGAAAGACTGAAGTTTATTTTGAAATTATGGAAGAGATATTGTCTCAAAATCGACAAGTCTTATTCATGTTGCCCGAAATTTCCTTGACACCTCAACTCATTAAGCGGACAAAGGCCAGATTTCCGGGTAAAACCCTCGCCGTTTATCATAGTAATTTGACTAAAAGCATGCGTCGGAAGGTCTTTACAAAGGCTGTTCATTCGGACATTGATATCCTTTTGGGTACCAGAAGCTCGGTTTGGCTGCCTTTGGAGCAATTAGGTCTGATCGTTGTTGATGAAGAACATGATGAAAGTTTTATGCAAAGTGAAAACAAACCCGTTTATGATGCCAGAAGAGTTGTCTCCAAACTTTGTGAACTGAAACAGATACCCGTTATCTATGGTTCCGCAACACCGTCTATCGAGTCTTATTATGAAGCCTCATCGGGGAAGATGCAACTCCATACTCTCAAATACAGACCGAGGGGTTTACAATTACCCGAAATTTCTAATGTCAACCTTTCAAAGATTCCCATTATAAAAGGATTTCTTACCAATGAAGTCTTAAAAGGTATTGAAGAAACGGTGAAAAATGATGGCCAATGTATGATCTTGACAGGTAAAAAGGGATTCGCAAGTTATGTAACTTGTGGCGTTTGCGGTTACACGATTAAGTGTCCAAACTGTGATGTGTCTTTAACCTATCACAAAGGTGATGGGGATTTGAGATGTCATTACTGTGGCTACACTCAACCTTTTGTTTATCAATGTCCTTCATGTTCAAGCAACTCTTTAGTTCCACGTGGGTTTGGTAGCGAAAGGGTTGAAGAACAACTGCAAAAATTATTTCCGGATTTGAGAATTATTCGAATTGATCGGGATATAGCTCCCAACACCCAAGAATTAGAAAAGGCTTGGAAAATTATTGAGCAGCGACAAGTTGACGTTGTTGTGGGAACACGAATGATCTCGAAAGGACTTGATTTTCCTGATGTACAGCTGGTTGTTATCTTAAATGCAGATCATATGTTGTATTTTCCCGATTTCAGATCGACAGAAAGAACTTTTTCACTGATCCATCAGATGTCAGGTCGGGCCGGAAGAGCTAGAAAAGAAGCAAAGGTAATCCTTCAGAGTTATTCTCCAGATGAGGATCCCATCAAGTTTGCTGAAAAAAATGATTTTGAAAGCTTTTTTATTTCTGAAATAAAAAATCGAGAACAAGGGGATTATCCACCATTTAAGCGAATTATCTTGTTTGAATCAAAAGATCCTGATCCTGACAAAAGCTTAGAGAGGCTCAAAGCCTTAAAAAAAATATTAGAAAAACAAAATAATGCCTCCCTTTTTCAAATCCTTGGACCAGTTGAAGCTTTTATCAAAAAATTATCAGGGAAATACCGTTACCATATGTTACTGAAAATGGACAACGATAATGATATAATCAGTAAGGTTAAGGATATTCTGATAGAAAACGAGAAGTATTTATCGTCAATCAGTATTATCATTGATCCCATTCGAACTATCATTTAGTTTATAGGCCATCACAAGGCCAGGAGGTAGAAAATGCCAAACGTATCCGATCAGCAAGAGATAAATAAAATTCATTTTGAAAATTTCACGGAAGTACTCGTGGATGAAGTTATTGATGATTTATTTGAAGTACCCACTTTGGGAGTTTGCAAATGCGACAGATGCAGATACGATATCAAAGCTATCGCTTTAAATTCATTGCCCCCAAAATACGTGGTAACTGAAAAAGGAGAAATTTACGCAAAATTGGATATTTTTAGAAATCAGATGCGTGTTGATGTCCTACGAGCTGTAATAGAAGCCATTGAAGTTGTCAAAAAAAATCCGTCTCATTAATAGAAAAAAGGGGATAAATAACATCCCCTTTTTTTATTAATGCTGGCGGAAGCGGTGGGATTCGAACCCACATGAGGCATAACCTCACTGATTTTCAAGACCAGCTCCTTAGCCAATTCGGACACGCTTCCACTCAGCTTAAAAACACTCTTAACCCATGCTTAGCAACTTATTGTAAATAAAATTGGATATCTTGTAATGTTTACAATCAGTACTTGTCTCCATATTTTCTTCTGAATTTGTCGATTCTTCCTTCTGTATCAATGATCATAGAATCACCTTTACCTTGGAAGAACGGATGACAACTACTGCAAACATCTAACTTCATTTCCTCACGCGTAGTCCATACCTCGTATTCTGCACCGCATGCACATCTTGCAGTAATCTTGTTCATTTTTGGATGTATTGCTGCTTTCATTGTTCTCACCTCAAAATCCTCTCTCAAAATTCCGGGATATTATATCACATAAAAAAGCCAAATACAAATCCCAATGCACGTTACATCTATTGTAAAATCAGCCTACATTTTCCTGTTTTTCTTTTTGAGCGCTTTCTTCATAGGTCACACCTGAATACCAGTCCATTCCAGTTCCTGCAGGCACAAGTTGTCCTATGATGACGTTTTCTTTTACACCAAGAAGCTCATCAACACTGGCTTTCAAGGCACTTTCAGTCAAGACTTGAGAGGTCTGTTGGAACGATGCCGCACTTAACCAACCTTCTCTCTTCAAAGATGCCTTGGTAATTCTCAGAAGCTTCCTCCTGTATTTCACAGGATTTTTCATGTTGATCTGATATACCAGCTTATCCTCAATATTCTCGCTGAAGGCTTCCAGATCTTTAATTCCGGCATCAATGAATTCTTTTAGATTTTCAGATGTGATTTCATCACCCTGCTTGGCAATTTCATCAATCTTTCCATCTCTCTTTACCAATACGTGCTTTAATAAGCGCTTTTTCAAGGCTTTCTTTCTGTTATCGTTTACCTTGGCGTTATTTTTCAGAAGATGTTCATTTTCCCTCTTCACTTCGTTGACTGATACTAGATCACCAATCATGTAATCCGTATCTCCCGGATCCACAATTTCTACTTTTCCCAACATCTGGCTGATGATAATCTCAATATGTTTGTTGTGAATATCAACTCCCTGTTCGGAATAGACACGTTTGATCTCCCTAAGCATGTATTGGAATGTAGCATCAACACTTAATTCACTCATGAGTTCCCTTGGTCTGATAGCTCCTGTTGATAAGGCGCCACCTGGTAGGACTTTATCTCCTATGGATACTCTGGTTTTATGTGCACTTGTCAACTCAAAATCTGTGATCCCGCCATCGTAATCTTCAATGAATATCTTGGTCTTTCTTTCTTCATTTTTAATGTCTTTTACAAATCCTCGAACAGTGGAAAAGACAGCTGGTGTTTCCTTGAGTTTTTTCCTAGCTTCAAACAGCTCTTCAGCCCTTGGTAGCCCCTGGGTGATATCGGAAGTTGATGCAATACCGCCAGTATGGAATGTCCTCATCGTTAACTGTGTCCCCGGTTCTCCAATGGATTGTGCGGCAACTACACCTACCGCTTCACCAATGTTGACGATGTTGTGATTGGATAAATCCATTCCATAACATTTCGCACAAACACCATTCTCGGATTCACAAGTAAAGACACTTCTGATAATGATGGATGGTCTGACTTCCACTTCCTGAACATCATTTTCCATGAGCAATCTGGCTGTTGCAGGATCAATCTTCTCCTCTTCAACTAAAAGGGTGGTTTTTCCATCCTTGGCCAAAATCTTCTCCTTGGAGAAATTGCCAACAACAGGATATTCGATAACAGGTATTTCATTGATGTCTCTGTCTTTGCATTCCTGTATAAGATGCCCGTTTATGGGCGTACCGGCCTGAACAATCAATTCTCCGTTTTTGGCAAAGATGTTTTCTTGAACTTCCACATATTCATGATGCTCGCCTTTTGATTTTTCAAAATTCAGAATACTTTCTTTATACACTGGAACCTTTTTTGAAAAATTAGCCAGGAATGCGGCATCAGTATCGCCAATCATCACATCCCTCTCGTATTTTCTTCCCAATTTCTCGTCAATCAAGATTTCTCCCGTTAACGGATCAAAAACAGGTTTAGCCAACACGCGACCAAAAATATTAGATTCCAGGTTTTCGATGATCATATCATCATCTCTGAGAGAAGTTGCTTCAAGTCCGTTGTGGGTTCCACAATCTGACTGTGTAACCACAATTCCCTGGGCAACGTCTACCAATCTTCTGGTTAGATAACCAGCGTTTGATGTTCTCAATGCGGTGTCTGCTGCTCCCTTTCTTCCACCATGGGTAGACAAGAAAAATTCTGAAACACTTAAACCTTCACGGAAGTTTGAACGAATGGGAATTTCAATGATATCTCCAGCAGGTCCCGCCATCAATCCTCTCATACCAGCCAACTGCTTCAACTGGTCTTCATTACCTCTGGCTCCAGATGAGATCATCATTTGTACAGGGTTATAAGGATTTCTGGCAATTTGCTTAACCGTTGCTTTCTGGATATCAGCTGTTGCTTTGTCCCATATTTTGATAATTTCACGATGTCTTTCGTTTTCAGTTAAATAACCGTTATCATAATAATCCTGAATGACAGCGATTTTTTCCTCAGATTTTTCCAAGATCTTACTTTTTTCCGTAGAAATCTCAACATCAGTAACTGAGAAGGTCAATCCGGAAACAGTTGCGTAATGGAAACCGAGCTCTTTGATATAATCCAACAAATCGGCGGTTCTGTCAATCCCATAAGTTTTAAATACTTCATAAATAAGCTTTTTAACTTGCTTTTTACCAAATGTTTGATCTAAACGCTTCAATTCTTCCGGAAGTTGCTTATTCATGATTACTCGACCCGGTGTGGTTTTGATCATTTGGCCTTTGTAAAAATACATGATCGGTGTATGCAAATGAAGAATATGATTCCTCTCGTTAAGATAGGAATGCTCCAAGGCCATCAAAACTTCTTCATAACATGAAAATCTCATTTTGATAGCGTCTTCATCGATGTTTTCGTAATCCTTCCCAACCATCGTCAGATAATAAACACCAAAGATAATATCCTTTCCGGGCATGGACAGCGGTTGTCCATTAGCTGGAGAAATGATGTTGTATCTAGATAGCATCAACCATTTGGTCTCAGCTTGTGCCTTTGCAGAAAGGGGAACGTGTACAGCCATCTGGTCTCCGTCAAAGTCGGCATTAAAAGGTGGACATACCAGCGGATGCAGCTTGATGGCATTCCCTTCAACCAGCTTCGGAATAAAGGCCTGTATGGAAATTCTATGAAGCGTGGGGGCACGGTTCAACATGACTGGATGGTCCTTAATCACATCTTCCAATACTTCCCAAGCCTGAGGCATTTCCTTTTCGATAATGGCTTTTTTTAACTTTTTGGCACTCTTTGAAGTACTGTCACTTCCCAGTAACCTGGAAAGCACAAAGGGCTTAAATAACTCAAGTGCCATCTTCTTTGGAATACCGCATTCGTGAATCTTCAAATCCGGACCAACAACAATAACAGCTCGCCCTGAGTAATCCACACGTTTTCCAAGAAGATTTCTTCTGAATCGTCCCTTTTTACCCTTCAACAAATCCGTCAAGGATTTTAAGGGTCTGCCACCCCTATCAGTAATGGCCTTTGACATACGCCCATTATAAATCAAGGCGTCCACAGACTGTTGAAGCATCCTCTTTTCATTTCTTACAATGACTTCAGGTGCTCCCAAGTCAATTAATTTCTTCAATCGGTTGTTTCGGTTTATAACTCGTCTATATAAATCATTTAAGTCTGTTGTGGCAAATCGTCCACCTTCAATCTGTATCATGGGTCTGAGTTCAGGCGGAATGACTGGAACGGCATCCATGATCATCCAAGATGGATTGTTACTTGACTCGATTAAATTTTTAACTATTTGAAGGCGTTTTCTTAATTTGATAACTCTAGCACTGGATTTTGGCAAATCTTTCAGTTCATCTTGAATTTCAACGATGATGCCTTCCAAATCCAATTTGTTCAACAGTATTTTAACGGCTTCTGCTCCCGTCTTTGCGGTAATCTTTGCGGGATAAACCGTTTCATAAGCTTCAAATTCGTTATCGGTGAGAATGTCCCCCACTTGTTTCCCAATTTCTTCGGCTATTTCATCGTCAATCTCTGTGATGACCATAATGGGTCGGTCATTCTCAATCTCAGGTTCCGGGCTAAACATCCCGGGATAATGCTGTTCAAGCATCTGATACTCGTCCACTGAAAGAATTTCCTCTTCGTAAACGAAACGATCAGCGATGTGAGTTCCTTCTTCAACCTTTTCACCTTCGTTGACGTATATGATGGAACCTTCGATCACAGGATAATGTCTCTCTTCGATAACATTTTCAACACGAATCTTTCCGGTAGAAGTGGACTGTACCTTCCCATCGGCAAGGGCATGGATTGACAGTCCCTTATCGAAAACAACTTTTCCACTGATTTCTGAAACAACAGTGGGATAAGTCACGGATTCGGTTAGTTTATCGCCTTTTTTGATCTTTTTCCCATCCTTGACCAAAACTTTTGCTCCGTATGGAATAGAAAAATTGGATGGCTGGTCACCACTGGTGGTGATAGGTGAAATACTAATGGTTCCCAAACCTTCATCCACTTCCACAGTTCCGTCAATGGGTGAGTATATGGGTTCGATGGTTTGTTCACTAATTAATTCCTGACCTTTTTCAATGGCGTCGCCATCTTTAAAATTCAACACTTGATCTTTATGTGCATTATAAGCATGACTGGTTTTATCCGCTACACTAATCCAATACATGATCTTGTCGGTATGAGTTTCTTCTTCTTTAACGGATACTATACCACTGATATCACTCTTAACCGGACCGCTGGGGTTCTTTACTACGACTGCTGGCTGAGCTTCAAAATCCCAAAATTGAGTATAAATATCGTATTCCGTTTGATAAAGTGTATCACCTTTATCAAAAGGTGTGGATTTACCGTCTACAACAATGTATATCTTTTCGATAATTCTTCTTGAGCCAAAGTAGATGATATTTTCAAGATCTTTACTGGTCATGTTCAGCAAATTGGCCAGGATACTGGGCGTACTTTTTAGAAACCAAAGGTGTACAACCGGAGCTGCCAGTTCTATATGACCCATATTTCTCCTTCTGGCACTCTTGGGTTCAACCTTTACATTACACCTTTCACAAATGGTTCCTTCGTATTTTCTTCCCTTGTATTTCCCACAGGCACATTCATAATCTTTTGTAGGACCAAAGATCTTTTCACAGAAGAGACCGTCTCTTTCAGGTTTGAATGTTCGATAGTTGATGGTTTCTGGTTTCTTAATCTCACCATTTGACCAACTTCTTATAGTATCCGGGGAAGCCATTGTGATCTTTACGTTTTTAACCTTTTTCATTTACATCACTTTCCCTTCATTCCCTGTCAAGATCGATTTCATTGTCGTTTTCATCAAAAACTTTGACATCCAGCGCTACGCCTCTCAGTTCCTTTACCAATACTTTGAAACTCTCGGGTATGCCAGGTTCGGGAACGTTTTTATTCTTCAAAATTGCCTTGTAAACTTCGTTTCGTCCCAACACATCATCGGACTTAATGGTCAGCATTTCACTCAAAGTATGTGTGGCACCATATGCCTCTAATGCCCATACTTCCATTTCTCCGAAACGCTGTCCTCCAAATTGCGCCTTACCTCCCAGCGGCTGCTGATGGATAAGTGAATAAGGACCAACGCTTCTGGCGTGAATCTTATCCTGGGCAATATGCACCAGTTTAAGCATATACATGACACCAACTGTAATCGGTTGATCAAAGGCCATCCCAGTTCTTCCATCTCGCAGTTGGACCTTTCCGGACTTCACCTCTTTTACATCTCCGGTTTCAAGTCCTGCTTCAACGCGCTTTTTGTAAAGCTCATCCAAGATCTCATGCTCTTTTGCACCATCGAAAACTGGAGTAGCTACAAACCAGTCGTTCAATTGTGCTAACCATCCAAGATGGGTTTCAAGAATCTGACCTAAGTTCATACGTGAAGGTACACCCAATGGGGATAATATCATCTGTATGGCTTCCCCATCTGGTAAGAAAGGCATGTCTTCTCTTGGTAAAATCCTGGAGATAACGCCCTTATTTCCATGTCTACCAGCAAGCTTATCTCCCACATTCAAGGGTTTTCTACAAGCTACATAAACCCTGATCATCTTATTAACTCCGGGCCCAAGTTCTGAAACATCATTTTTATCGTAAACTTTAACATCTATTACTCTTCCTGAAACACCATGAGGAAGCTTTAACGAGGTGTCTTGAATGTCTCGGCCTCTATCTCCAAAGACTGATCGAATAATTTTTTCTTCAGGTGATATCTCAGCTTCTCCTTTTGGTGTGACCTTTCCTACCAATATATCTTCAGATGTAACCGTTGCACCGATTCTTACAATACCGTTTTCATCAAGATTCTTCAATCTTTCTTTACTCACGTTTGGGATATCAGGTGTAATCTCTTCAGAACCCAATCTTGTCTCCCTGGCATTCACTTCATGCAACTCAATGTGTACAGAAGTAAATGTTTCAGTTTTTAGAAGGTCCTGATTAATCAGGATCGCATCTTCAAAGTTGTAGCCTTCCCAAGGCATAAATGCAACCATTATGTTTTGGCCAATAGCCAATTCTCCCATATCCGTAGCAGGCCCATCGGCAAGGGGGTCTCCCTTTTCAACTTTTTCACCCACGTGGATAATAGGGCGTTGATTCACCATGGTATCCTGATTGGAACGGACAAACTTTTGGAGATGATACTCATCAATTTTGGGTTTGTCCTTTTCAAATATCAACTTGCCGTTATCATCCATACGGTGAATCTGTATGTGTTTGGAATCAACCTTCACGACCTGCCCAGGGTACTTCGCCAAGACGATAAAACCTGAGTCACGTGCAGCTACCCATTCCACACCGGTACCAACCCTTGGCGCTTCCGGATTGATCACAGGTACACCCTGCCGTTGCATGTTAGATCCCATCAAAGCTCGGTTCGAGTCATCATGCTCTAAGAATGGGATCAATGCGGTTGAAATGGACACCGTTTGTTTGGGCGATACATCTATATATTTAACTCGTTTGCTGTTAACATAAATCAAATCACCATGTTGCCTGACGGGAACTCTTTCTGTTGCAATAGTTCCATCCTCTTTTAATGGTGTGTTCGCCTGAGCAACATAGTACATTTCTTCTTCGTTTGCTGTTAAGTAATCCACTTCATCGGTCACTTTTCCATCAATAACTTTCCGATATGGTGTGATTAAGAATCCATAGGGGTTGGTCGTTGCAAAGGTTGCCAATGAGGTAATCAAACCAATGTTAGCCCCTTCAGGAGTTTCTATGGGACACATTCTTCCGTAATGGG
This sequence comes from uncultured Thermotogaceae bacterium, assembly GCA_964629135.1. GTDB lineage: Bacteria > Thermotogota > Thermotogae > MWEM01 > MWEM01 > JASUTC01. The sequence goes on from CAZVPY010000003.1 coordinate 22,041, forward strand.
AATCATGTACGTCTCTGACTTCAATCTTCGCTCTTTCCCTTTTCAGGCCTCCCGGACCAATAGAAGACAATCGGCGTTTGTGCGTCAATTCGGAAAGCGGATTGACTTGATCCATAAATTGTGAAAGCTGACTGCTGGCAAAGAACTGATTCATGGAAATAATGATCGGTCGAACGTTAATCAGACTTTGAATAGAAATCTTTTCAAGAGAATTATAAACGGTGAGCTTTTCTGTAATCAATTTTTGGATCTTAGAAAAACCTCTTTCGAATTCACCTTTCAATAATTCTCCAACTGTTCTGACTCTTTTGTTGCCCAAATGATCCTTTGTATCTAACAGTGCATTATCGTATTCGAGATCCAAAAGATGGATGGTGGCCATTAATAAGTCCAATTTTTCAATGACTTGTGAATCCTCATTATATCTTTCATCGTTTTCTATACCATGAAGTTTCTTGTATTTATCATAAACGATATCTAATCGCCTGTTCATCTTGTATCTTCCAACTTCTGAAAACTCATACTTTTCATCGCTGAAATAAAGGTTATAGATATAATTCTTAGATGTGTTTACACGTGGAATTTCCCCGGGTTTTAACTTTCTGAAAAGTTCTATAACCGCTTCATTTTCGCTGGCCTCTTTTAGGGAATCATCCAGTTTTTCAAAAGTGTTTTGAACATTTGGATTTAATATGGTTATTTTTTCTATTCCGTTGTCAATAATGTCATCGAATCGTTTTTTATCTAATTTTTCTCCCTTGGCAATAATTACATTGCCCTTTGCATCAATTATTTCATCAAGAACAATGGAATCTGTAAATTTCTCAAGGTCCTTTTTGTTGTATACTTCGATTTCATGGGGAAAATTATCGAAAAGCTCTACGTTGTCAACGAATCCAATACTTTTAAGGAACAACAACAAATTGACCTTTCTTCTTCTGTCTATTCTGGCTTGAAGGATGTTTTTATTGGTATTTAAAATAATTTCAAGCCAAGCCCCGCGTTGAGGTAAGAAATGGGATATGTAAAGATCTTTTTTTCCGGGGGTAGCCCCTTCATTCACAAAATATATCCCTGGTGAACGGACCAACTGATTGACAACCACTCTCTCCGCACCATTAATGATAAATGAGCCACGCTCCGTCATAAAAGGAATATAGCCAAAGAAAGCCTTTTCTTCTCGCATTTCTCCGGTATTGATATCCGATATTCTGACCTTCACATAAAGGGGAACGGTATAACTTATTCCCTTTGCTTTACACTCATTTTCATCTTCATTGGGTTCTCCAATTTCAGTATCAACGAATTCAAGGACAAAACCTTTTTCGTCCTTTCGTAAGTCACCTCTGTGGGGTTGTGATTTGATAGGAGAAAATTTCTTTAGTACTTCAATAATTCCTTTTTCAAGGAATTCCTGATATGATTCCAACTGTATATCGATGAGGTTGGGAACCTGAACAGCCTCACCTATTTTTCCATAAACCTTTCTTGTTCTTCGGCCAAAGCTCTCCTGTTTCAATGGAAATCACCTCTTGGAGAGAAAAGATTTTTTAACGCAAAAATGCAACAGGCAAATGCCTGTTGCAAGATATACTATAATGACGTAATTTCAATTATTTAAGTTCTACTTCTGCACCGGCTTCTTCAAGCTTGGATTTAATCTCTTCTGCTTCTTCTTTTGGTGCAGCTTCTTTGACAACAGCATCAGCAGAACCGGCATTGTCAACAAGATCTTTTGCATCTTTCAATCCAAGACCGGTAATCTCTCTGACTACTTTAATAACTGCGATCTTTTTCTGACCGAAGCTCTTCAACATAACCTGGAAATCTGTCTTTTCTTCTTCGGCAGCTTCCCCGCCACCTGCTGCTGGTGCTGCTGCAACAGCCATGGGTGCCTGTGCCTTCACATCAAATTTCTCTTCTATATCTTTTACCAACTGTGATAACTCTGTTACTGTCATTTCCTCAATTGCCTTTATAATTTCTTCACGTGTCATTTAATTTACACCTCCGTTGATTTTAGCAATTCATGATTCCTTTTTTTCTTTTATAGCGTTTAATGCATAAGGTAATTTCAAAATAATATTGTTCAAAGACGCTGCAAGTCCGGTAATAGGTGCCTGTAATACATTTGCAAGCATCCCCAGCAGTTCAGTTCTTGATGGCATTTTGGATAATTCTTTTACCCCTTCCTCATCGTAAACTTCTCCTTCGAACAATCCGGCTTTGATCTTGGGCATGTCGTTCTCTTTGGCAAATTTAACTAAAGCCTTCAAGACAGCCATGGGATCTCCATCTTCCTCCACGTACAAAGCTGCATTAGGTCCTTTCAAGTAGCCATAGAATTCATCATTCGCATTTTCGGATTCATCCAGCGCTACTTTTATCAAGGTGTTTTTACACACTTGCATGTGACCACCTGATTCATACAGCTTCCGACGTAAATTACTGATTTTTTCAACATCGAGTCCTCTGTAGTCCAACAAGACCACAATGGGTGATTGTTTGAAATGATCTCTCAGCTTCTCAACGATCTGCCTTTTCTGCTCTCTGGTAAGCAATGTTCCACCTCCTTTTCTATTATGACCACGTATGAGGCCACGGTGAAACACGCGCGCACCTCGGTAGGTGAATGTCTTCTTAAAAACCTACTGTCTTGAGTACGTGGAACTTAAAGTTTTTATTTTATACTTCCTTCATATAATCGCTTGTGTCTACTTTTATTCCAGGACCCATTGCCGTTGCAACGGCTATTTTCTTGTAGAGTCTGCCTTTCAAGCTGGCGGGTTTCATTGCCAATATTTGTTTAAGAGCAGAATCCAAATTTTCCTTGAGTTGTTCGTTTTTAAAAGATTTTTTACCAATAACAAGGTGAATGTTTCCCGTTTTATCATTTCTTGCTTCTATTCGGCCACCTTTAAATGCGTTGACTGCTTCTTCTACATCATTTGTCACTGTTCCAGATTTGGGAGAAGGCATTAACCCTCTTGGCCCGAGAACACGACCCAATTTCCCAATAACTCTCATCATATCCGGTGTAGCGATAGCGACATCAAAATCCAGCCAATTTTCCTTCTGAATCTTTTCAGCATATTCCTCTGCACCCACAAAATCAGCACCGGCAGCTTTTGCCTTTTCTGCATTTTCACCCTGAGCAAATACCAATATACGAACACTTTTTCCCGTACCGTGGGGCAGGGAAATGGGCTGTCTAATTTGTTGATCCGCTTTTTTCGGGTTGATATTGGTACACAAATGCAATTCAACGGTTTCGTCAAATTTTACAGTCGCCGTATCTTTTATTAATTGAACTGCTTCCTCAATGTTATACAACTTTGTACTATCTATCTTTGCTTTAGCTTCTCTGTATCGTTTTGAATGTTTTGCCATTTCTCAACACCCCCTCATTTCACGACTTCTACGCCCATATTCTTTGCAGTTCCTTCGATGATTTTCATCGCTGCTTGAATATCGTTGGCGTTTAAATCTTCCATTTTGATCTCGGCAATTTTCTGAACCTGAGCCTTTGTAATTTTCCCTACTTTTTCAACGTTGGGAACCGATGACCCTTTTTTGATACCTGCTTCTTTTAAAATGAGAAAAGAGGCTGGGGGTGTTTTCATGATAAATGAGAATGATCTGTCTTCATAAACCGTTATAACAACCGGTATGACCGTTCCCATTTTATCTTGAGTCTTCGAATTAAATTCTTTACAAAAACCCATGATGTTAATACCATGCTGTCCCAGTGCGGGACCGACAGGTGGGGCCGGATTTGCTTTTCCGGCTTGCAACTGAAGCTTAATTGTAGTTAAAATCTTTCTTGCCATAGTTATTCCTCCTTATGTGGTATAACGGGTTGGCACATACCCTTCCACAGACTAAGGCAAAAAACGTTCGATATTACCGTCTTTTGCATTTTTTATACATAATTATTATTGATTATACCTTTTCTACTTCACTTAAATGAACAACAACGGGTGTTTCTCGTCCAAATATATTAACCATGACTTTCAGTTCATGCTTGTCAGGATGTATTTCACTAATTGAACCTACAAAATCAGCAAATGCTCCAGATTTAATCTTTACCGCTTCTCCAACCTCGTACTCTATCTCAACAGTTGCTGCTTTTTTATCAGCCTTCTCCACAGTTTCCAAACCGGCAAGTCTTAAGATAACCTTGGCCTCTTTATCTTTAATAGGTAATGGAGCTGCTCCAGATGAAACAAAATGCACAACATTGGGAACACTCTGAACGGTGTTCCAAGCTGCATCAGTCATGGCCATTTCTACAAAAACATATCCAGGAAATAACCGACGTCTTTTAATGTTGACCAACTTGAGTATTCTTCTGGTTCCACGGTCACTAATTTCAATCAACGCATCAAATTCAGCACGCAGGTTAAGTGGTTCGGATATCTCAGTGCCTTTCTTCACTTCTTTTCCTTTTGATGCTCTGCTTTGTAAAAATAACTTAAGGGGGACATAGTAAACATCCTCCTCACCGTCATCTTTCTTTATTATGATTTTTTTAACCTTTACTGATTCCAGAACGGTTCCGTCCATTTCGCAAATGTACTCACCATTCTTTGCAAAAGGCATCCCTTGTCTGATTTTTACTCCAGATTTTATACCAGACTCTATTTTATCCGCTTCGGGTATATAATATATTTTTGTGTATTTGGAATCCAGAGTCTCAACAACAATCTTTCGAAAGTTGCGAATGGTCTCGACAACACCATCATGCCTTAATTTTACGGGATTCTCTTCGGCTATTAAATCGCCTTTTTTAACTTCGTCTCCCGTTGTGACATGAAGCTTTGACTTTTGAGAAAGCATATGTTTAACCGTATGGGCCTTTGAAGGTTCTATCACTACTTCCTCAGGTATCACTACCCTTCCTACCAGTCTTTCAAGGTTAAGCGTATCTCGTTTCTTTTCGATACTTTCTTTTATCTTTTCTTCCAGACCGGAATACGTTTGAATGACGTACCACTTTTTTTTCAAACAGATCACCCAATACCCAGGATGCCCAACAGGTATTTGGTCAGATTACTGAATCCAAGATCGAGAGCCGCGAAATAAACACCCATAACAATCAGGATTATGGTAACTACACCAGTAGTTTGCCACAATATATGCTGGGTCGGCCAAGTGGTTGCTTTGTATTCCTGTTTAACTTCCCGGAAGAACTTCTTCACCTTTGAAGGTTTTTTTGGTGCTGTTTTTTCAGTCTTGTTATTCTTAGCCATATCGTTCTTAGCCATTTAGAAATTCCTCCTCAAAAAAATTGGCAGGTCCGGAGGGACTTGAACCCCCAACACCCGATTTTGGAGAC
>CAZVPY010000004.1:0-4357 GCA_964629135.1 uncultured Thermotogaceae bacterium
TCTTTTTCACTTTTTACCACTCCCCTATCTTAATGGAACAAGAAAATTTTATTATTGGTAACTCGCTAATTCTACCGTCAAACGAGATATATTCGCCCACGTTAAACCCTATTGCATAGTGATCTAAAAAATAAGAAAACCCGGCATTAATAATTAATCCATTTTTTTCAAAAAAAAGACCTTCAAGTTGATTATAACCCCAACAAGTAGAAATACCAAATTTTGGTGTTAACGCTGAGTTCAGTTTCAGAAAAAGTCCTATCGTATCTATAATACCAAATTCATGGAGATATGTAAAATCATTCTCAAATATTAAATACCGACTGTTAAGATTAAGATGCACAAAAGGGGCAACATGCTCTACCTTTTCCACACCAACACCTATATCAAAACGCAGGGCAAACAAGCTTCCACCAGTAAACAGAAGCAAAAGGCAAAAAATCAATAAAACTTTTAAAACTGAATGATCAGTTTTCTTCACCGCTTTTTTCATCAATATCATTGTCTGCCTTTCCCGAAACACCTGCCGTTTGTTCCTTAGATACCGATTCAGGATCATCTTGTGAATTTTTATGTTGGCCAACTTCACGCTCTAATAATTCTCTGAGGTAATCTCCTTCAATAACTTCCTCTTCAAGTAACAGTTCCGCCAGATGTTCAATTTCCTTTTTATATCTTGATATTATTTCTAACGCCTTTTGATAGGATTTGTTCATCAGATCTTTTACTTCCTGATCAATTTGAAAGGCAATTTTTTCGCTATTTCTGGATTTGGAAATCTCTTTTCCCAAAAAGACTTCTTCTTCCTCGCTTTCCCACATGACAGGTCCCATGTTCTCACTCATGCCCAGTTTACAAACCATGGTTCTTGCTAATTTCGAGGCTCTTTCAATGTCATTTGCCGCACCGGTTGTGATTTCGTTAAAGAAGAACTCCTCAGCTGCTCTTCCACCCAGAAGTCCTGTTATTCGATTAGCCAGCTCCGTTTTGCTGTTCAAGTATTTATCCTTTTCAGGGAGCTGTAGGGTATAACCAAGCGCTGCATGACCCCTTGGAATAATCGATACTCGATGTACCGGTTCGTTGGTTTTTAAAACCGTTGGGATAATGGCATGTCCCAGTTCATGGTAAGCTATGATCTTTTTCTCTTCTGGAGAAAGGACACGGCTCTTTCTTTCAGGTCCTGCAATGACTCTATCAATTGCTTCTTCCATGTCATCCATGGTTATTTGCTCTCTGTTGTTTCTCAATGCAAGCAGAGATGATTCGTTAATCAAGTTTTCAAGATCCGCTCCAACAAACCCCGGTGTCCTTTTTGCGATTATTTCCAGCTTTGCATCGGGGGCAAGTGGCCTGTCTTTTGCATATATTTCCAATATCTCTTTTCGCCCTTTTACATCAGGCGGATCAACCATTACCTTTCTATCAAATCGTCCTGGTCTCAACAGGGCTTTATCTAAAATATCAGGTCTGTTGGTTGCGGCCATGACAATAACACCCTCATTTGCCTCAAAGCCATCCATTTCTACCAGGATTTGGTTCAACGTCTGCTCTCTTTCATCGTGTCCACCGCCGAGTCCAGCTCCTCTGTGCCTTCCTACCGCATCTATTTCGTCTATAAAAATGACTGAAGGGCTTGTGGCTTTTGCCTGGGTAAAAAGGTCTCTAACCCTGGAAGCACCCACACCGACAAACAGTTCAACAAAATCAGAGCCACTCATATGAAAGAACGGAACTCCGGCTTCTCCTGCCACGGCTCTTGACAAAAGTGTTTTACCCGTTCCCGGAGGACCTACAAGTAGCACCCCTTTTGGCATTCTAGCCTTCATCTTTTTAAACTTGGATGGATTTTTCAGGAACATAACCAATTCTTCTAAATCCTCTATGGCTTCATCTACACCGGCAACATCTTTAAAAGTCACTTTCTTTTTATCCTTTGACAATTTCTTTGCAGGGCTTTTTGTAAACGTAAAAGCTTGATTGCCTCTACCAGAAACTGATCGCATCATGGAAAAGAATATGAAAACAAACAGGAGTAAAGGAACAATATTCAAGAGAATTGCCCACCAGAAATCACCAGAATTCTGTTTACCCTTTATCTTTGCTCCACTTTGAATCAATTCCTCCATAATGGCGGAATCCCTTAATACCCATGGTGCGTAAACTTCATAAACAGTGTCTTGAAAAGATCCACCACTTTTAAAAGTAATGACACCACTGTCATCTATCACGATTTCTTGAACCTTTCCATCCTTTACCATGGAGTAGAAAGTTGTAAAGTCAACGACTTGCGTTGAGTTTGTCATGGGTCCTTGATAAGCCATGGCAATCAATATGATGATAACCACCATACCAAACAACAGCAACAAATTATTATTAGGTCTTCTTGGTGGCTTGTTGTTCATAGAAAATCTCGGTTCCCTCTTTTGATCTTCGTTATCGTTATTGTTATTTGTGGAGAATTTTTGGATTAAATCACTTTTCTTCATCTCTATCAATACTTTGCGGAAACTACCGCTCCCTCCCTTCTAAATCCTTGTTGTTGGAATCAAGATAAATAACCTTTAAATATCGCACAGTTGATGAGGTTATTTTGTAATCTTCAGAAATTCTTAACCCCATACACCAAATTATATCATGTTTTCCATTTTCCATTATCAACTGTTTTCTTTTTGCGTATTTTTTTATTCTTGCATCGGTCATTAGCCTTGAAACCCTTTTAATATTTTTCATTCCAAGGGGTTTAATTCGATCTCCTTCATTCCAGAACCTCATTATTAAAGGAAATTCAATTTTTTCATAATCTAAGTAAGCACATTTATTACCAAGAGTTTTTTCGAAAGTAAGATTATTTTCAAAGGACAGTAGTTGAAAACAAACACTTCCTCCTTGGACCAATAAATCAATATCAAGGGTTAAGACGTTTTTTTTCTCTAATTCTTTTTTAAAATCCTCTCCTAATAAAATCTGTGGTTTTTTTGATTTTTGTAAATAGGTCACTTTTTTGTCGTAACCGACAATATCATTGCTGCGCAAAAATCTTATGTCATGAGAAATTGTTATTTCAAAATCTCCTTCTTCCAGGAATTTCAAACAAATGTCTTCGACTTTTTTTTTCGTTAAGCCTGCCGGAGAACCGTTCCATTTTTGGTACATCCTGATTAAAAATTCTCGAAAATAAGTAAGTGACTTATCTTGGAGATATTTTTGATGAATTTCTACTTTATTAGACGAAAATTTTGCCTTTAGAAGATCTTTGTTTATCAATTCACTTAGGGCTCTATCCGCGTTTTTTAGGTTTTCAATGTCTCTTATGAGAACGTCTTTTACTTCATTGCCAAATTCATTTGTAAAATACGGGATTAAACGATGTCTGATCTTATTTCTTAGAAACTGTGTATTATCGTTGGTTTGATCGTTAAAGTAAAACAACCCTTTCTCTTTCGAGTATGCCATAATATCCCCTTTGGAATAGGAGCGTAGCGGTCGTAAATAAAAACCATCTACCGAGTTCATGGTATTGATACCGTTTAAACCGGTTCCACGAATCAACCGTAAAAAAAAGGTTTCTAATAGATCATCCTGTTGATGAGCGGTAACTACCCATTGTGCATTATAATCTTTCTTGATTTTTTTTAGCTTCTTCTGTCGTTCATCTCTAGCCAATTCCTCTAAACTTATTTTTGCACCTAAGTTGCGTTTTATCTTTATTATGTCAACTGTTTCAGCATAAAAGGGTATCTTTTGTTCTTCACAGTGTTTTTTTAACCATAGTTGTTCTTCCGATGATTCTTTTCTGATTCGATGATCAATATTTGCAACACAAAATGTTATGGGATGTTTTTCTCTAAACATTTGAAAAAGATTCAACAAAACCATAGAGTCTGAACCACCTGAAATGGCTAAAACAAATTTATCTTTTTTATTGGTTTTGTCTTTGATAAAAGAAAAAAGGTTCCTCAAGAACCTTTCTTCGATTGTGTTATTCTTCTGTTTTTGCATATGATTCTCCATTGGAGCCAGTGATAGGATTTGAACCCACGACCTGCTCATTACGAATGAGCCGCTCTACCAGCTGAGCTACACTGGCCCTCGAATTACAGATGTATTTTACCAGAAAAGGAAACCCTTTGCAAGTGATGCTGAGAAAAAACACTCGCCAACCCCATTACAGATGTCATGAACAACAATCTGTTGTGGTATCATTGACAAAGAACACAACATATTGTATAATAGTGGACACACATAAGATAAAACAGGGGGGTTTTTTATATGAATAATCAATCTATACTGGGGATCAAAAAACGTGATGGAAAGATTGTGGATTTCGAAATCGACAAAATCCAAAAAGCCATCG
>CAZVPY010000004.1:4405-10518 GCA_964629135.1 uncultured Thermotogaceae bacterium
TCAAAAATCACGCTATTGATATTGAGACACTACCCGCTAACGTGGAAGAAGTCCTAGAGGAATCTGGGTTTACAGAAGTTGCAAAGGCTTACATCATTTACAGAAAGCAACATCAAAATCTTCGAGAATTATCCAAAGACATGCTCAATTTCTCCTCAACGGTCAACGATTATTTAGAAAAAGCAGATTGGCGCGTAAAAGAAAACAGTACTGTTTCATACTCTATAGGCGGTCTGATTCTTCATAACAGCGGAACAGTTATTGCCAATTATTGGCTGAATGAGTTGTATGATGAGGAAATTGGCCGTGCCCATAAAAACGGAGACATGCATATCCATGATTTATCCATGCTTTCAGGATATTGTGCAGGATGGAGCCTCAGGCAATTGATTGAAAAAGGTCTCGGAGGCGTAACAGGAAAAATCACAAGTGCACCGGCAAAACATTTATCCACGCTATCAAATCAAATGGTTAATTTTTTAGGCGTGCTACAAAACGAATGGGCCGGTGCACAAGCTTTTAGCTCTTTCGACACTTATTTGGCTCCATTTGTTAAAACGGATAATTTATCTTACAGAGAAACAAAACAGGCTATACAATCATTTGTGTTCGGCGTTAACACGCCAAGCAGATGGGGAACCCAATCACCATTTTCAAACATAACCTTGGATTGGGTGGTTCCTGAAGATTTACAGAATTTACCCGCAATCGTCGGAGGCAAACCGCAGGAATTTACATACGGTGACTGTCAGACAGAGATGAACATGATTAACAGAGCCTTTATTGAAGTAATGCTTGAGGGAGACTATGCGGGAAGGGGGTTCCAGTATCCTATTCCAACTTACAATATTACAAAAGACTTTGACTGGAAAAATGAAAACGTTCCACTTCTTTTTGAAATGACGTCAAAATACGGAACTCCTTATTTTCAAAACTTTATTAATTCAGACTTGAACCCATCTGATGTTCGAAGTATGTGTTGCCGACTTCAACTGGACAAAAGAGAGTTACGCAGAAGGGGGGGTGGCCTCTTCGGTTCAGATGAATTCACCGGATCCATCGGCGTGGTAACGCTGAATCTTCCTAGAATGGCCTATTTGAGTGAAAATGAAGATGCCTTTTTTCAGAAGCTTGAGAAATACATGGAAATTGCAAAAAGAAGTTTAGAAATTAAAAGAAGAGTCATAGAGAAACTCAATAATTTTGGGCTTTACCCATATACCAAGCATTATCTTAAAGATTTTGACAACCATTTTTCAACCATTGGTTTGGTTGGCATGAACGAAGCTTGTTTGAATGCAAAATGGTTGAATAAAACAATCGATAACAAAGATGCCCTGGCTTTCTCTAAAAAGGTACTGGATACCATGCGAGAAAGGTTGGCAGACTTCCAAGAAGAAACGGGGAACCTTTACAATTTGGAAGCTACACCAGCGGAATCTACTTCTTATCGATTGGCCAAACACGATAAAAAACGTTTCTCAGATATCATCACAGCGGGAGTTGATACGCCTTATTATACCAACTCTTCCCACCTACCGGTGAACTACACTGAAGACATGTTTGAAGCATTGGATATTCAAGAAACACTTCAAACCAAATACACAGGTGGAACGGTTTTTCATGCCTTTCTTGGAGAACGTGTTCAAGATTGGGAAACTGCAAAAGGTTTAGTACAAAAGATCGCTGAAAATTACAGAATACCCTACTTCACACTTTCACCCACTTATTCCATTTGTCCTGACCATGGTTATATTTCCGGAGAGGTTTATACATGCCCCATCTGTTCCAAACCCACAGAAACCTATTCCAGAATAACAGGTTATTACAGACCAGTTCAACATTGGAATAATGGTAAACAACAAGAATTCAAACAACGTGAAACCTATTCATTAGAAGAAGGTGTGAAGGATGAAATTCGCAGGAATCGAGAAACTGAGCCTAACAGATTATCCGAAGAAAGTAGCGACAACGGTATTTACATCCGGGTGCAACTTTAATTGCAAGTATTGTCATAATAGATCTCTCATCAAAAAACAAGAAGGAATACTTGATGAATCTGAAGTATTAGATTTTTTCCAAAAAAGAACAAACATGTTGGACGCCCTCGTTATTACCGGGGGCGAACCAACTCTATATGGTCAGGAGTTGGTTTCGTTTTGTCAGTTGTTTAAAGAAAAATTCCCTCAAAAACTTTTAAAGATTGATACAAATGGATCAAAGCCTGAAATGATAGAAAAACTTGCTGAAGTTGCAGATTTTTGCGCTATGGATTTTAAATCTTATGATTACAGTTCTTTTTCTTTAATCGACTTATCAACCATTCAACAATCCTTTCAGAAAATCAAAGAATTTTCTGATTCTGAGATTCGTATTACACTCTTTCCAGAATACATCAATTTTGACGCTTTCAAAAAAATGCTGAATATGGTAAAATTTAATGGTATCAAAAAAATTACTTTACAACAATATCGTCCTTTAGAAAAAAATGAGAAAATATACACAAAAGAACAAATAGAAGGGTGGATAAAACAACTTCACGATCTTAATTTAAGTGTTTTGTACAGAGGTTTTTGAAGAAAGGATTGATCTCTTTGAGTAACCGCAAAAAGGCAGCAGAACTACTAATAAAATCAAGAAGGTCTTTTAATCAGTCTGAATCAATAGAAAAATCTCTTGAATTGGCAATTTCAGCATTGGTTTACTTAAAAACAGAAGAAATCACACCCTATATTGTTGAGTGGGTAGCTTTTCTTTATGGGGTCAATCAAAAAAGGGTTCCCGAATCATTAAGACAAATGATCCCCAATGACATACGCTTTTTACATTTAAAAATGCAGTTTTTGATTCAAGATCAGAAATTTTTTGAGGCACATAAACTCTTTAACACAATTACTAACCATTCTGAATTGTTCAAAACCAAAGAAGAACTTCTACATTATGAGTTATTATCTCTCTTTTTTCATGCGGAAATATTATTTTATATGAAAGAAAGGGATAAGGCCTTTGATATTATCTCAACTCATTTAAAAAAGATAAATGAGGGAACACTTGGCGAGAAGACAAAATTGATTGTCGCTAGAGCCTATGTGATATTGGGAGAATACTATCAAAAAAGAGGGATGACAACATTAGCCGAGGCCATGATGCGAAAAGCCTTTTTGATGATAGAAAATTCCAGGATATTTTTCGTCACCGGGGAGTTGTACATTAGAATCGCAGAGTTCTACGTTGTGAATTTTCCCCATGCAAAAGGACTTAATCTCTTAGAACGTCTGTCACAAATCAGCGATTACTTCCCTCATAAAAAAATGTTGTTAAAAATAGAAACACAATGGCTTTTTTATTATGTTTATGCAGGCAACACAGAAGATTTTTGGGAAAGGCTTGAAGAGATTAAAAACACTGCAAAACAAACGAATGACAACAACGCCTTAGCTAATGCCTATTATTTGGAAGCGATGTTTCATCTATACAATAAAGACTTACCCTCGGTGGAATCACATGTAAAAAAGGCGATAGAGCTAAATCCAAATGAAGAGATCACAGGAAAATGTCAAAGACTTTTTATCGTGGCCCCCTTTATGCTTTCAACTCATGCAGAAGGCGATCAGCGTTTAGAAGAATTGTCATGGGACTATCGTGTATATGGGTTTAATAAGTTCGTAGACTTTCATACCATAACTGATAAAGAAGAATTGGAAACGCTCTTTATTGATTTCTTCAGACAAGATTTGGTATGGAAAGAAGAAATACTCTTAAGTTTTTTTAAAAAATTTACCCGATTATTTCCTGAGTTATTTCAAAACACCCTCAAGAAAACCATCTCAGACTATAAAAGCTCCGGTTTAAAGCTCTCCTTAGCCTTGTTAAATGAAGCTTTAGGTAAATCTTATTTGTTTCTTGAAAACTTCGAAGAAGCCCGTTTTTATTTAAGCAAGGCTCAGATGATTTATAAGAAAACAGGATATCTAAAAGCGGCAAAACACATTTCAAATATCATCCCTGCAAACGAAATCAATCTTTTAGAACTCAGAGATCAGTTAGAGGATGTCATCTATGAAACGGGCGATAAACAGAAGATCTGTAATTTTGAAAGATATAAACGACTTTCAGATGAAAATTTAGTTCGAATGAACGTGATGGATGAAATCCTTGAATTCGCAAGAAATATAGATATTACAGATAACTCTGTGGAAACCCTAAAGCAAATATTCTATTGGATCAGCAGTTTATCCAAAGCAAAAACCGGCATCATTATCCTGGCAGATAAAGAAAGAATTATGAATTATTTTGAAATCAACTATGATGAATCTATAACTGACAAGAAACTTAAAGCTGTTCTTGAAACACCTAATACAATTGAAATGACCCCTTTAAAAATCAAACGCACTTACATAATCGATGAAAGCAAAAGGGTCATTCTCTATCTTTTTAGTGACGAAGAAGTGAATTATAAAGAAGACGATCTTTTTATTAACATATTATTGAACCAAATAGAACCAATTATAACACTCTTTGTGAAAAACACATTGTATCTACAAAATAGTATGTATGACAGCTTAACCGGCTTATACAGCAGATGGTATTATGAAGAGCGATTTAAGGAAGAGTTCGAAAAAGCCGTTCGATACAAAATGCCCATTTCTTACATCATTGGTGATATTGATTCCTTCAAGGAAGTAAATGACAACTATGGCCATCAAACGGGAGATGAAGTACTGAAAGAAATATCAAAAATCTTTTTGGAAATTACCAGAAAATTTGATATCGTTGCCAGATACGGCGGTGAAGAATTTTCTATTATTTTACCCAACACCAATGTGGAAGGCGCGCAAAAAGTGGCTGAAAAGATTCGAACCACGATCGAACAAATCAACATTTTCCCATTCAACACTTCTATGAGTTTTGGAATTGATTCCATGGAAAAGGACGAGTACGATAACAATAAAGAACTGGAAAGAAGAGGCGACATCGCACTATATATTGCCAAAAAACTGGGTAAAAACAGAGTTGAGCTGTACGATGATCACAATAACGAATTACGTATGAATATTGAACGGTTGTATCACTAAAGAAGACATTCTGAAAAAGTGATCATTCGTTCTTTTTCCAATAATTCTTACCGTAATGCCTTTCCAATTTCCGTATATCGATATCTTTAACATCACTTCTTTTGATATAAGTATAAATCCCCAAAATCACAATAATGATAGCAGGTACAAACCAGCTAAATTGCAACACGATAAACCCAAAGACAGAGGCGAAAATCCTCGTACTCTTCCATTCAGAATACCAGTTTTTGAAAGTTTTATCATCTGTAAAGGCTTTTTTGTAATCCCCTGTCTCCTTCACCCTCGTGAGGATTTCTTTGAAAGAATTTTGAATATTCAGTTTAGTATCAATAAAAAAGAAAAAATCAGCGAGAAACGAATAATAGCGGGCAAAAGCATCACCCGAAGGATAATTGTCCACCTTTAAAACATCGATCTCTTTGATTAATGATATGGGATTAACATCCCTGATGTTCACTCCTTTGTGGTTTTCATACCACACGGCGAGTCCCTCTACAAACCACAAGGGTGCATCGTAAATCTCGTTGTTGTAAAACCACTGGAAGGTGTATACATGCATCATCTCATGTCGAAGAAGGGAAGGAATGGCATCTGTTACCGGTGTCATGAACAAGCGAAATTGTGTTCCGTCAAAAGAGGCTTCTCCGCTGGCTCCTAATTGTCTTTTACGCTCAATTGTTACAAATAAAGGATATTCCAGTTCAATATTCCAAAGGTTGGAAAGTTCTGAAGAGATGGTTTCAATCTGAGGTTGTATATAATTTCGTAAATATAAAGGGGTCGTTCGTTCAAACTCTATTTCTATGGAAAAGCAAACGGAGAGCATGGAAAAAAATAGAATGAATATAACCCATAACCTCTTCATAAAAATCATTGATTGATCAGTACGACAATGCTTTTTTCTCTCACCAAATATTCGTCTTCCGTCAATTCTCTTCCATCTTCACAAAAATCATCCGGATAATTCTCATAAGTATCCACAATGCGAACCCATCTTCCTTTTGGGGGTTTGGGCAGCTTAAATGTCAGGGGCTCCAC
>CAZVPY010000004.1:10528-27255 GCA_964629135.1 uncultured Thermotogaceae bacterium
TAAAAATTCATAGCCACATAGACGTCATTATCTTTCACCATAAAAGTATCCAGATCCGTCCCGCTAATAACAAACGCCAACGTATGTGAATTATAAGACCAATCCGGGCGATGGAGCTGTGTTCCATGCCAAGTGATGTCTCTAACACCCTGTTTTGTCTTTTTACCGGTAAAGAAATGTTCGCGGCGTAAGCAATTATGTGCCTTTCTGAAGCTTATCATGTTTTTAAAGAAGGCGAAGATGTCGTTGTTTTCGTCTTTCAAATTCCAATCCAACCAAGTAATCTCATTATCATGGCAATAAGCGTTATTATTTCCGCCCTGGGTTCGGCACATCTCATCCCCCATTAAAATCATGGGAATACCTTGGGAAACCATCAAGGTGGTAATAAAATTCTTCACTTGTCTCTTTCTTAAAGACATAATCTCAGGATCATCCGTAGGTCCTTCATGCCCATAGTTGGAGCTGTAATTATCATTTGCCCCGTCTCTGTTATTTTCGCCATTTTCCTCGTTATGTTTTCTCTCGTAAGAAACCAAATCCCACAGTGTAAAGCCATCATGGGCTGTGATGAAATTGATTCCGTCAAATGGCTTTCTGCCCGGTTTGTTGTAAAGGTCCGAACTGCCCGCAATACGCGTTGCCAACTCGGGTACCTGTCCCTTATCTCCTCGGACAAACTTTCTCACCACATCCCGGAACTTACCATTCCACTCTGCCCATCCTTTGGGGAATTCACCCACATAATATCCTCCGGCCGCATCCCAACCTTCAGCAATCAATTTTGATTTGGCCAAAATAGGATCATCTGAGATATCTTTCAACAATGAAAAATCTCCAATCCATTCCCCACTGGTGGATCTTCCCAGAATGGCAGCCAAATCAAACCGAAAACCATCAATGTGCATTTGGGTAACCCAATATCTCAGACTATCTATAATCATCTGTTTGACAACGGTTTTATTACAATTAAGTGTGTTTCCACAACCGGAATAGTTCATATAAAACCGTTTGTTATCTGAATCTAAAAGATAATAGACGGCGTTGTCGATACCCCTGAATGAAAGCGTAGGCCCTTCCTGACCACCTTCACCGGTGTGATTGTAGACAACATCTATGATAACCTCAATCCCTTCCTTATGCATCAATTTAACAAATTCTTTGAATCTGAAAACTTGATCTCCAATACCAATACAATGGGTGTAAGAACTCTCCACTGCAAAAAATGCCAAGGGATCGTATCCCCAAGCATTAATCAGTTTCTTACCCGTTTTGGGATTGATATTGATATTCGAATTCACGTTAAACTCAAATATGGGCATGAGTTCAACGGTGGTGACTCCCAGTTCCTTCAAGTGGGCAATCTTTTCCGTGATACCATGAAATGTTCCCGGCAGTTCGCAATTTGAAGTATCCGAGCGAGTAAAAAAGCGAACGTGCATCTCGTAAATTATGGTGTCATTCATTGGAACCCTCAGAGGTTGATCCCCATCCCATTCAAAATCACTGTCGCAAACCACGATGCTTTTTGCTTGACTCCTTGCTGAATCAATTTCCGAAAATGACAAATCTTTTAAAGGCGAATTCTTATCATAACCGTAAGCGTATTCCTGATCCCAATTATAAGCCCCGGAAATCGCCTGAGCATAGGGGTCTGTTAATAATTTGTTGGGATTAAAACGCATACCGTTCTTTGGGTCATAAGGTCCATGCACACGGTATCCGTAGAACTGGCCGCAGTCAATTTCCTCTAAAAAAATGTGCCAAACATCCCCGGTTTTATTCTTTTTTGAGTCCAACTGAAAAGTGTGTGAGGGCTTTTCGTCGTAGTAATTTTGATACAGCTCAAGCGTTACTCCCACTGCATTACGAGAAAACAGCGAAAAATTCGTTCCACTACCTTCAACCGTTGCACCAAGAGGTAATGGTTTTCCCCGCTTGGATATGATTTTCTGCCCTTTATCAGGATTATTGTAAAATGATTCAAAATCACACTTTTCCATTTTCAACGATTATTACCTCACAAAAATTTATTTTCGTTCCCCTTAAAGAGTCGCCTGATATTGCCCTTATGTCTGTAAACCGAAAAAAGGGTCATAACAATATACAAAATCCAAAAAGCGGGGTCGGATTCAAGAAAGAAAATACAAATAGTGGTAACTGACATGGCGACAATGGACGCTAAAGACATGATCCGCGTTGAAAAGGCAATGGTGATCCCCAATGTAAAGAAAACAATTCCTGAAATAGGGTTTACCGCAAAAAAGGTCCCCATGCTTGACGAAACCCCTTTCCCTCCTGCAAACTTCATAAAAATCGAATAATCATGGCCAATGACTACTGCCATTGCGCCAATGGCAAACCAAACACTCATATATGGATCATCAACGAGGAAAACATATCGTAACAGCATCAGGGGAATATAGGCCTTTAAAGAATCCAGTATCAAGCAAATAATACCCAACCTTTTTCCCGCACCTCGCATGACATTAGTTGCCCCAATATTTCCGGATCCTACCGTTCGTATATCAATACCCTTTGAGTAAAAGGGAATGAGATAACTGAAAGGAATGGAACCACATATATACAATAAAATTACATAAAAAATATTCACCTTTTTTTCCTCCGGCTTACAAATTTTGTAAACAACGGGCTTCCCGGCAAGGGCCCGAGAAATTTTCTCAGATTTTTCTTAACCGCCTTTTTATAATTTTCAGGGACGAGTTCAGGATAATTGCAGAAAATTTGAATGACTGGCGGTTTAACAGAAATCTGATTGGCGTAATACAACCTGATTCGTTTCCCCTTTGGCGAAGGAGCCGGTACCAATATATTGATTCGCTCGATAGCTGAATTAATGGCCCCGGTGCTAAACTCTTTGCAAAAAGAAATGTATGCCTCATCAATTGCTTCAAATAATTTTTTAAACCCCATTCCCGTTAAGGCTGACATAAAAAGCACTTTGGCATAGGGAATAAAATAAAAGTCCATTTGAGCATTCTCTCTCATTTCCGGATACAGCCTTTCCTTTTCTGGTTCACTTAACGTATCACATTTGTTGAAAACAATCACGCTGGCCTTCCCTGCATTTTCAACAAAACCAACAATCTTTTTATCCTGATCGGTTATTCCTTCATTTACATCCAACATTATCACACAAACATCTGCACGATCGATGGCATCTTTAGCTCTGATAATACTGTAACTTTCAATGGTGTAATATTTAACTCGATTCTTCCTTCGTATCCCAGCGGTATCTATCAGCCTGTATTTATTTGAAAATATCTCAATATCTGCATCAATGGTATCCCTAGTGGTTCCAGCTATTTCCGTAACCATGCTTCTCTCTTCTTTCAAAATCTGATTGAAAAGAGAGGATTTCCCTACATTGGGCTTTCCAACGATAGCTACCTTCAAAATATCAGCATCTGCTTGAGTCTCTTGTTGTTCTTCATTCTCAAGTCTCTGATAGGCTTCAGAAAGATGATCGAGAATTTCTTCTACCAAATCCAACACACCATAGCCGTGTTCAGCTGATACGGGAAATGGATCTCCCATTCCCAGCTGGTATAAATCTGCAAGATTGGCTTCGTATTTTTTATTACTTTCGGCTTTGTTGGCAACCAGCAAAGGTGTAATCCCTTTTGAACGAAGAAAATCAACAACTTTGTAGTCTTCGTTAGTCGGTGGATTCACACCATCCACAACAAATAACACCATATCAGCCTTATGCGCATCCTTTGTTGCCATATCCCACATCTTTTCCTCAATAATCCCCTCAGGATCACCAAAGAGCCCACAAGTATCTACAAGAGAAAAGGCCCGATTATCAAACCGGACCTCTCCCTTAACTGCATCCCTTGTTACACCGGGAGTATCATCAACAATTGCCTTTTTTTTCCTGATTAAGCGGTTGAAAAGGGTTGACTTTCCAACATTTGGTTTACCCAGTATATGTACTACCGGTAATCTGTCGCTCACTCTTTCCCCTTTTCCTTCATCAGCTCGTGCATGGTCACGGTAGATTCGTCTTTATCCATATATTGCTGATAATCGTTTTTTTCTTCATCAACCTCTTTCTGTTTGATGGAGATCACCATGTTTCTTCTTTCCTTTTCAGGTTCATAAACTGTTCGTACAACTTTAGCGTCTACTTTATCTCCAACCTTCAATACATCTTCTGGTTTTTCAACCCTTTGAACTGAAATCTGACTGACCGGAAGGAAAGCTTCGATGTTGTAATCATCAAGCATAATCGTTGCGCCTGTATTGGTCAACCTAATAACCTCACCTTTGACCTCATCACCCTTGTTCAGCTCTTCGTCAGCTCGCTTCCATGGGTCTTGAGTAATGTTTCTAATACTCAATCTGATCCTTTGTTCATCGGGAAGGACTTCCATAACAGAAACCTTGATCTCATCTCCAACCGAATAAACATCTTCGATATTATCAAGGAAATTCCAGGACATCTCTGTAACGTGTACAAATCCGGAGATTCCTTCTTCCAGTTCTGCAATCAATCCACTTGGGAGTATCTTGACCACCTTGGCCTCAAGCACTTCACCCTCGGGGAATTTTTTTTCTACATCTTCCCATGGATTTCCCTTCACCTTTTTCAAACTTAGAGACATCTTTCTCTTTTCTTTATCGATTCCAATGACTTCAACCTCAACCTGTTCGCCTTCTTGCACAACAGCTCTGATGTCCATTCTTCTGTTGGTCCAGAAGATCTCAGAGGTGTGAACAAGTCCTTCAAGACCGGGTTCTATCTTTACCACAAAACCAAATGGCAGAATCCTTATCACTTCACCTTTTACCCTTGATCCAACTGGATGTTTGGCTTCTATACCGGTCCATGGATCAGGTTGAAGGCGTTTTCTACTTAAAGTAATCTTGTTTGATTTTTTATCAATTCTAAGTACCATAACATTGACAGGATCTCCAATATCCACAACATCTTTGGGTTCCAGTTCTCTGTCATACGTTAACTCCGATCTTGGGATTAAACCAGTTATCGGTCCAAGATCTACAAAGACACCAAATTTCTCTATACCCTCGACTTTTCCTTCGATGACATTTCCTTCAGAAACCTTAGTGAGGAACTCATCAATCACCTTTTGCTGAAGTTTTTTTCTGGAAAGAACAATATTGGGATTACCCTTTCTTCTGTATCTGAGATCGATGATCTCAAATTCCATTTCTTTTCCTTCAACTTCAGCATTTCTATCCAGCATTGAATGACTAGCCGGTAAGAAGGCTTGAAGCACACCAAATAACTTAACCACATATCCACCCTTGTTTTTGGCAATAATTGTACCTTTAACGGGGGTTTCATTTTTATGATAATCCTTTAGATTGTTCAGTATTTCCTTCATGACTCTTTTCTTTTCGGAAATTTTAATGTGACCGTCTTCCTCGTTTATGTAAGTAATTATTCCATCCAGTTGATCTCCCGGTTGATATTCGGAGATATCTTTTACCAGATCTTCCTTTGCAATCATGCCTTCACTCTTACCACCACTTTTAACGAGGAGTTCATTGTCATGAACTTCCCATACCTGTACTGTTACCAATGATCCCTTTTTGGGATCAGCAAGAAAAGTGTCACTCCTTTCAAGTTCTTCCATTACCTCTTCCATGTTTGTGATTTCCTGACCGTCTTTACCGTCGACCATATTTGTCAACCTCCTACATTTCGCTTGTTATATAATTTTCAACCGCTTCAACCTGCTTCATGGGAGTGGATGTTCCACTGGCGATAACACAGGTTTTGGATTGAAATATGTTTCTTTTAATTTCCACAAGGTCACTGAGAGAATGGACTAAGTGGGAATTGCTGTTGTGAGCTTTGGCTATATCGTACAATTTCCTCGTGTTGGAACTCTTAACACCACCAACCACTATAACACAATCGTTACGAGTTGCAAGCGATTTAATTTCGGCTTCTCTATGTATGGTGGCGTCACAAATCGTATTATACACTATTAGGTGCTGAAACTGTTTAAGCTGTGTTGTTAGATACGCTGAAAACTCGCTAAATTCCTTTAAGGGTTTTGTTGTTTGGGCACATAACGCTAAATTCGATTGGTTTAGTTCCAGATTATCATTAATATTTCTTTTTAAATCGTCTATATTATTGAAGATCAAGGCGTCTTTAACGATTCCTTTCAAAGCTATCATTTCAGGGTGCTTTGATTGACCCAAGACAACTAATTGATAGGATGATTGAGAACATTTTTGACAGATATCAAAGCTCTTTTTGACTATTGGACAAGTACCATCAACAAGCCGGTTTTCCCTAATCCGTAATTCCTGTATCAGTTCAGGTGAAGCACCATGAGCTTGAATCATTACCGTACTGTTTTCCGGCAAATCCTCTAAATCGATGACTTTTAGACCTTTTTTGGATAAAGTATCCATCACAATCGCATTATGAACTAAATCCCCAGTAACGTACAATGGCTGAGTTTTTTTCAAAATATCTTCCGATAATGCAATCGCGCGGTCTACACCTGAACAAAAACCAATATGTTCAGCTCTAGTTATAATAACCGGAATCACCCTTTTTTTTCAGAATCAACGTTGAAATTTTTTCAACTACTTCATGGAAAGATAATGAAGTTGTGTCTAATAATATGGCATTTTCTGCAGGTTTTAAAGGTGCAAGACTCCTATTGCTATCCTGTTGATCTCTACGCTCGATTTCCTTTATGACCTCTTTTAGGTCGATTTGCTCACCGTTTTCTTGCCATTCTTTTAACCTTCTCTTTGCCCTTTCCCTTGGAGTTGCCGTTAAATAAATTTTTAAATCGGCATCGGGCAATACAACGCTTCCTATATCTCTTCCTTCCATGATAACATTATGTCCTTTAATCATGTCTCTGATGCTTGCCGTAACAAAATCTCGTACTGTTTTTTTGGTTGAAATATCTGAAGTAAAACGACTCACCTCAGGTGTTCTGATTTCTTCTCCTAATTTTTTTCCATTAAGATACAAAGATCTCCTTAAGAACTCTAACTTTATTATTGATGATAAATTAGACTGTTCGATTCTTTGAATATCCTCTATTGCGTGAGACAAAAAATAATAAGCAACAGCTCGATAACAAGCACCACTATCGAAGTGAATAAAATCAAATCTTTCACTTAAAGCCCGTGCTACAGAACTTTTACCTGAACCGGCAGGACCATCTATTGCTACAGCAAAGCTGTTCTTCATTTCTCAGCTTCTTCTATTGTATCATATATGTTAAAAATATTATCCAAACGAGTCATCTCAAATATCCTCTTTATATTTTTCCTCAAACCAACAATTTTTAACTCTTTCTGATAATTTCTAACTTCTCTTAAAATCGAAACCAATGTTCC
This sequence comes from uncultured Thermotogaceae bacterium, assembly GCA_964629135.1. Lineage (GTDB taxonomy): Bacteria > Thermotogota > Thermotogae > MWEM01 > MWEM01 > JASUTC01. The sequence goes on from CAZVPY010000004.1 coordinate 17,897, forward strand.
TAAACCAGCACTGTCGATGTAGGGAACTTCTTGAAAATCCATAATGATATTCTTAAAATCCCCTTTGATAAAGCCTTCCATCTCCTCTTTCATCTTTGGAGAATGATATGCATCGATGTCCCCGCTAATCTTAACGATGATATTTTCATTTCCGGATTTTTGAGACTCAAATTTTAGATCGTTCATAAAGTCATCCTCCTTAAATTTTATTCACGGCTTTTCCCGCTTTTCTTACATTCAAGATTCAACTTGTGCAATTGATCCTCATCCACCGGTGAAGGTGCTGATGTCATCAAACAAGTCCCACTGGTAGTCTTTGGAAACGCTATCACATCTCTGATATTGCCTTCCCCAAGCATTAATGACACCATTCTGTCAAGTCCAAGAGCGCATCCTCCATGTGGTGGCACTCCATATTTAAAGGCTTCAAGTAAAAAACCAAATTTTTCCTTTTGAGATTCTCTGTCAATATTCAACAAATCGAATACACGTTCTTGAATCTCAGGATCATGTATTCTTATACTGCCGCCTCCCAATTCCCAGCCGTTTAAAACCACATCATAAGCATAGGCTTTAATCTTTGAGGGATCATCGTTGCCAAAATTGTTCAGATCCTCTAGCACCGGCATCGTAAAGGGGTGATGTTGTGCAACATATCTATCCTCTTCTTCTGAGTATTCAAACATGGGGAAACGCGTCACCCATAACAGTTTGTATTCGTTCGTGTTACGTAAATTCTCCCGCTTGGCTATTTCCAACCGTAAAGCACCGAGAGAGATATTTACGGTATCCCTTTTGCCAGCAACGATTAAGACAAAATCATCGTCTTTCAATTCAAGTGTTTCAGTAATCTTTTCCAAAACTGAGGGTTCGACAGCTTTGGCGAAGGATGCCTTTAGATTCCCGTCCATCAATTTGATGTTCATTAGTCCTTTTGCTCCGTATAGTTTAGCGTGGTCTTCAAGCTCTTTGAGCATTTTTCTGCTGTATTTGGCCGCGGCATTCTCAATCTTGATAGCTTTTACGACGCCTCCGTTTTCCAAGATCCCACTAATGATTTGAAACCCGGTTCCTTCAAAACACTTGGAGATATTCGTCAATTCTAATCCAAACCTGAGATCAGGTTTATCACTTCCAAAACGATCCATAGCCTCTTCGTATGAGATTCTTTGAAGAGGTAAGGGTACTTTAACATCCAACGTATCTTTAAACACCTTGGCCAGCATTCTTTCGGTACAATCAATAACTTCCTCTTCATCTACAAAAGACATCTCATAATCGATTTGTGTAAATTCAGGTTGCCTGTCAGCCCTCAAGTCTTCATCTCTAAAGCATTTTACAATTTGATAATATTTATCGTATCCCGACACCATTAGTAATTGCTTGAACAACTGAGGCGATTGGGGGAGTGCATAAAAGTTACCTGGTTTAAGTCTTGCGGGAACAAGATAGTCTCTGGCCCCTTCGGGAGTACTTTTGGTCAGGACAGGCGTTTCAATATCAAGAAATCCCTCTTCATTGAAATAAGAGCGAATGGATTGAACGATTTTATGACGCATGATGATATTTTTCTGCATTCGTTTTGTCCTCAGATCAAGATACCTGTATCTTAATCGCATTTCCTCAGAAGTATCGGATTCAATATTAGTATAAATCGGTGGTGTATTGGCAGAAGAGAGAATCACAAGTTCAACAACATCCACTTCTATCTCACCGGTCTTTTGTCTTTTGTTAATCGCATCATCCGGTCTGGAGCGTACAACGCCTTTAACGGTAATAACGTCTTCTCCAGAAAGATTCTTGGCCTGTTCGATTAATTCCTTTTTCTCAGGATCAAAAACAATCTGAGTTGTCCCGTATCTATCTCGTAACGTTGTAAATATGATTCCACCCAAATCACGTCTGTGATCCACCCAACCGGCTAGAACCACTTGTTCACCGCAATGCTTGGCATTCAGATCCCCACATGTGTGCGTCTTTTTCAACATCTGTTAAATCCCCCTCATTAACCCTTTAATTGGCTGATCTTTTTCGCAGCAAGTTTAACCGAATCAATTATTTTTGTATACCCGGTACATCTGCATAAATTTCCCTCTAACGCCTTTTTAATCTGTTCTTCATTGGGATTGGGAATCTTATCCAATAACGCTTTGGTGGATAAAACAAAACCAGGTGTACAAAAACCACATTGCACACCACCTGCCTCAACAAATGCTTCCTGGATCGGATGCATTTTCTCGGGTGTTCCCAATCCTTCAGAGGTCACAATATCCTTGTTATCCAGTTCTCCTGTATATAAAAGACATGAACAAACAGCATTTCCATTTAAGATAATGGTACAAGCACCACATTCTCCTTCAGAACAACCCTCTTTCACACTTTTCATTTTCATGACATCCCTTAGAAAATCAAGTGCTCTCATGGCAGGGTCCACTTCCATCTTGTAATCCTTACCATTCATTGTAAATGTAATAATCATTGTTTACTCCTGTCTTTTATCCCCCTCCCTTAAGGAGGGGGGGTATAAAATTATCCTTCAGATTCTACCATTTTTTTGTATTCTTCCAAACTCATTAGACCATCTACTTCAGATTCGTCAGAGAGTTTGATCTTGCAAATCCAACCTTCACCTTCAGCGGATTCGTTGATGGTTTCAGGTGTGTCTTCTAAGGAATTGTTGATTTCCACTACTTCACCTGATACAGGCGTGTACACATCGTTTGCACTTTTAACTGATTCGATGGAACACATCGTATCCCCTTTTGACAAGTCATTTCCCTCTTCAGGAAGATCAACGTAAACAATGTCACCCAGTTGTTCTTGAGCATGTTCACTGATTCCAACTGTTGCAATTCCCTCTGCTACTTCAATCCATTCATGTGATTCGGTATACTTTTTCATGTCCTTCCCTCCGTTTTACAATTATCTTTTTCTTTTATTGTTTTGAGTGTTTATCAGGGTTGACGCTCCCGACATAAAATGGCTTTTTAACAACTTTTGCCTTTAATCTCTTGTTTTCTCTTATTTCTATTTCAACTTCTTTTCCGAGTTTATAGCCTTTTGAAGGAACATAACCCAATGCCACTATCTTGTTGAGAGTAGTAGATTTATTTCCTGTGGTGACAAACCCAATTTCTTGATCTCCGTTGAATATTTTGTTTCCGGTTCTTGGGATACCACCCTTCTCTGTAACTTCAAAAGCTTTTAGACGCCTTTTCAGTCCCTTTTCCTCTTGTTGTTGTAAAGTACTTTTACCAATAAAGTCCATTGTAAAATCAACTGTCCATTTCAAACCGGCTTCAAGAGGTGTCGTTTCTTTTGTGATTTCATTGCCATACAGCATATAACAGGCCTCAAAACGCAACAAATCCCTTGCTCCCAATCCGGCAGGTTTTGCGCCTATTTCAATGAACTTTCTCCACAACGGAATAACCGCTTCCGTGGTAGTGTAAAATTCAAAGCCATCTTCACCTGTATAGCCCGTTCTTGAAATCAAACAGTCAATACCGTTAAAACGTCCTTCTTTAAAGGAATAAAAGGGTATTTGATCCAATCTGACCCCGGAATATTCCTGAAGTCTTTTTTCAACATTGGGTCCCTGAACAGCCAATTGCGCATACTGATCCGATTTGTTTAACACTTCTACATCAAAGGATTCGGTATTTTGTTTAATCCAGTTAAAATCCTTTTCCACATTGGAAGCATTGACAACCATCAATATTTCTTCCGAAGTTTTTTTATAAACCAGCAAATCATCTACGATACCGCCATCTTCATAACACATGGGGGTATAGCATATCTCTCCGTATTTCAGTTTTGAAACGTTGTTTGTCACAAGATATTCTGCAGCTTTCAAGGCATCTCTGCCACGCAAAAAAATTTCTCCCATGTGAGAAACATCAAAAATGCCCATGTCCTCTCTCACAGCTTTAGCTTCTTTAATTATTCCGTCAGAATACTGCACGGGTAATTCCCAACCGTGAAAGTCAACCAGTTTTCCTCCACATCTCACATGTTCATCGAACAAAGGTGTTCTCTTTAAGTTCGCCAATCTTTATTCCTCCCCCGTTTCTTTATTTGATCAGTTTCCCTTTCGTTCTTCGTCTTCTTCATAACCTGATTCGGCATCTTCATCCAAATGACTTTCTATGATCTCTTTTGCCCTGTCATAGCAAGATTCTGGAACAAGAACCTCCATAGGGACAACACCACCTTGGCCCATAATGATGGGTTCTCCATAAGGCACTGCCAGCCCCTTTCACACGCAAGGAATATCTTCACTATCAAGGGACGATTTGATGATCTCTGCGGTGACCTCATCGGGAGCGGTTGTCACAGCAAACCATTTTTCTGATGAAGCTTGTATGATCTGCTTGTTTTCTTCCAATATGGCTTTGGCCTTTTCAAAATCTTCCTTGTCAACGAACACTTCAGTGGGTGTGAGCTTTCTCTCCTCATAGGAAATATCGTTTTCCTTTAGAAGATCCATTAAAGTTCTCGCCTCTTGCCTGTATTTGTACAACTTTAGCAATTTCATGGTACCACCTCCCATTGGTACTTTGATTATATCACATACAACCAATCCCCAAAAAGTTGATCACTTTGTTAACGGTTTTGAATACACATCAAAAAACATAATTACAATTCCCTATAACAGAACAACTGAGATATCAGCGGTAAAATCAATTTCCGCAAAAGATAATTTAACGAGTTCCAAAACAGCTAAGAAAGAAACGATTAAATCAATCTTATCCTTTGCCGTAGAAAAAAGTTGTGAAATGTATACACGCTTATCATTTGTTAAAAGTTCCTTTAAATACTTGATCCGTTCTGAAATGGAATATTGCTCCCCTGATACTTTATATATTTTTTCTCTTAATTTTAACTCTTCATAAGCTGATTTAAACGCTAAAAACAATTTATCCGGCAGGTCTTCCATCGTTCGTTTTCTCGTGTGTCCATCCTTTTTAACCTTAACCCTGTAAAGTTTTCCGGCATTTTTCTGCTTTTTCTCTAAAAGAGAGACAAGGTTTTTAACTCTTTCATATTCTTCTATCTGTTGGACTAATTTTTCCTTTGCTTCTTTCACCTCTTGCTGTGCTTCTTCGTCATCGGTCAACATCGCTTTGGATTTTAAAACCATTAATGTAGAAGCCATTACCATGAATTCAGAGGCAACACTCACATCAAGTCGCTGCATCTTTCTTACATAGTCGATGAATTCATCAGCTATCTTCGAAATTTGAATATCCCGTATATCCTTCTCTTCCTTTTTTACCAAAAACAAAAGCAGATCCAACGAGCCTTCGAATTCAGGAAGGGTAAAGGTCAATTCCTGTGATATGTTTTCCACCTCCCGATTAGCTTTTTACCAATACTGAAAAACACTCAAAAAAGCAAATTCATGGCGTTTCTGACTTCATACATGGTGCTTTTTGCAATCTCCTGTGCGCGTTTATTACCACTGTAGATCACATCATCCACATAACCTTCCCTGGAATCTATCTCAACCAAGTTATCCCAGACTGGGGTTAACGTCTTTTCCATATTCTGGAGTAGCAATTTTTTGCATTGAACACAACCAATTTCAGCCTTTGTGCACCCATTGTAAACCCATTTTTTATCTTCTTCTGTGATTCCGAATGCTTTATGATAAGACCACACCGGACAAATATCCGGTTTACCTGGATCGGTTTTTCTCTTTCTGGCCGGATCGGTTATCATAGGCATAATGGCCTTTTTTAACTCTTCAGGTGTTGACTCTATATTGATGATGTTCCCATAGCTTTTCGACATTTTCCTGCCATCGGTACCCGGCAGTTTGGGGGTATGTGAGAGTTTTGACTCCGGTTCTGGAAAGACCTCACAATTGTATGTATAATTAAATTTCCTCGCTACTTCTCTCGTTAATTCCACATGACTTAATTGATCTTCCCCCACGGGCACAGCCTCTCCTTTGTATATCAGGATGTCAGCAGCCTGTAAAACCGGATAAGTCAAAAAACCGGCATTCGCCAGGGACTGATTTCCTTCCATCTGCTGTTTTTGTTCTTTATAGGTAGGAACCCGCTCAAGTCTTGAAACAGAAGTCAACATGGAAAACAACAACTGCAATTCAGCGTGTTCTTTAATAGCCGACTGAACGAATAACACAGATTTTTCCGGATCCAATCCCGAAGCCATAAACATTCTGATCAGTTCTTTTGAATACTCTGCCAGATTCTGGGTTTCATCGTATCCGGTGGTTAACGCATGCCAGTCCGCAACGAAATAAAAGGTCTCAAACCCCTCGTTTTGGAGCCTTACCCAATTTTCCAGTATTCCCACATAATGTCCGATATGTAATTTCCCCGTAGGTCTGCTGCCGCTTACTATTCTCAAATGAAACACCCCCAAAAACGTTTTATAATAAAGTGTCTATCGCTACCATTTTACCACAAAAAGCACCTTTCTTGTGGTATAATCCCCCTGTGTTTCAGTGAATGAAACACAAATAAGATTAGAGTCGGAGGTGCTTTATCATGAAAGAATTTATTCCGGCAGACTTTGAGAAAAAATGGCAAGAGGTCTGGGAAAAAAAGGAGATTTACAAATGTAGCAACGAATCGGACAAACCCAATTATTACGCATTGGTGATGTTCCCTTATCCCTCCGGTACCTTGCACGTTGGACACGTTAAGAATTACGTTATCGGAGATGTTGTGGCAAGGTATAAGCGTTTGAAAGGATTCAACGTTTTGCATCCCATGGGGTTCGACGCCTTTGGTTTGCCTGCTGAAAACGCTGCCATTGAAAAGAGTGTACCTCCTGAAAAATGGACGCATAAAAATATAGACATTATCATATCACAATTAAAAATGCTGTCAATAAGCTATGACTGGTCCAGAAAACTACAAACCTGTACTCCGGATTATTATAAGTGGACGCAATATCTTTTTCTGAAATTATATGAAAAAGGGTTGGCCTATAAAAAAGAGGCGGCTGTTAACTGGTGCCCCAAATGTAACACGGTACTGGCCAACGAACAGGTGGTAGATGGTGACTGCGAAAGATGCGGTTCACAAGTTGAACTCAAACAACTGGAACAATGGTTCTTCAAGATTACAGACTATGCAGAAAGACTACTTTCTGATCTGGATAAACTGGACGAGTGGCCCGAACATGTGAAAACCATGCAAAGAAACTGGATCGGAAAAAGCAAAGGGGCACAGGTCGGCTTTGAGATAGACGGTAAAGACATGAAAATTGATGTCTACACCACACGACCCGATACCCTTTGGGGCGTCACCTTTATGGCATTGGCACCGGAATCTCCTCTGCTTGAAGAATTGACCGCTCCCGAGAAGGTTGATGAAGTCAAACAATTTAAAGAAAAGGTCACCAAAGAAGACCGATTCCTGAGAACCTCTGAGGAATACGAAAAAGAAGGCGTCTTTTTGGGAACCTATGCGGTGAACCCGGTGAATGGAGAAAAGATTCCTATTTACGTAGCCAATTACATCCTGATGGAATACGGAACGGGAGCAATCATGGCCGTTCCTGCTCACGACACCAGAGACTTTGAATTCGCAAAAAAATATAACATCCCCATAAGAGTCGTCATCGATAACGAAGAAGAAAGCTTGTTGGGGCAAGAACTGAAAGCCCCTTACACTCACCCGGGTGTCATGGTCAACTCGGACCAGTTTTCAGGCCTGAAGAGTTCCCAAGCCCTTCCAAAGGTGATCGAATGGGTGAAAGACAACGGCATGGGAGAGGGTTCCACTCAATATAAACTACGCGATTGGCTCATTTCCAGACAACGCTATTGGGGTGCACCGATCCCCATCGTTTACTGCGAAAAATGTGGGATGGTGCCCGTCAATGAAGAGGACCTTCCGGTAGAACTGCCGTTGGATGTCAAATTTGATCCTTCGGGAAAATCACCGTTAACATCGGATGAACGCTTTCTCAACACCACCTGCCCCAAGTGTTCCGGTCCCGCTCGAAGAGAAGTGGATACCATGGACACATTCGTAGACAGTTCCTGGTATTATCTGAGATTTATTAACCCAAGAATGGAAAACATGCCATTTTCCACTGAAGATGTGAACAATTGGCTGCCCGTTAATCAATATATCGGTGGGGTGGAACATGCCATCCTCCATTTACTCTATTCAAGATTTATCACCAAAGTCCTTTACGATCTGGACATGGTTGGATTTGAAGAACCCTTTAAAAACCTCTTCACACAAGGGATGATTTATAAAGACGGTCATAAGATGTCAAAATCAAAAGGTAACGTGGTATCACCTGAAAAAATGATCGCAGATTATGGCGCTGATACCCTGAGAATGTACACCCTGTTCATGGGTCCCCCTGAAAAAGACACCGAATGGAACGACAAAGGCATCGAAGGAGTCTATCGATTCCTGAAAAGGGTATGGTCCTCTGCCATGACCATTATTCCCCATCTGGAAGATTCATCAGAAGGGGGAATATTCGCAAAACCCGAAAAAGACCTGAGAAGAAAATTACATCAAATGATCGAAAAGATCACAAAAGACATCGAACTGGATTTCCATTTCAACACGGCAATCAGTGGTATGATGGAATTGACCAACGAACTCCATGATTACACAAATAAATTGGAACGCGAGAAATGGAACAAACCTCTTCTTAGAGAAGTCCTTGAAAAACTATTAGTTTTAATTTCACCATTTGCACCCCATATGGCAGAAGAACTCTGGCATGAACTGGGCAATGACACTTTAATCGTGGAACAAGAATGGCCCGAGGTTGACAAAGAAGCCTTAAAAGTGGATGAAGTGCAAATTGTCGTACAAGTCAACGGTAAAATCCGGGATAAATTTATGATTTCCGCCGGGCTCTCAAAAGCAGAAACAGAAAAAGCCGCTTTTGAACGAGAAAGAATAGCAGCGTTAACAAAGGATAAAACCATCAAGAAAGTCATCGTCGTTCCTAACAAGATTGTGAATATTGTTGCAGTATAAATGATTCAAATTTTTTTCACACTTCTGGTAGAACGAACTCAACTAGTAGGAGCAAGGGGTGTGGCTTGACACTCTGCAGGGTTTTCAGAAAAGAGCCGTGAGCGATTAGTAAAAGACGTTAAGAAAACTGCTTGTCTGAGCGTAGCGAGTTTGCAGTTTTTAGTCTTTTGCGTATGAGCGAATCGGACTCTTTTCGAAAACACGAAGCCGGTCAAGCCATACTCCTTGGTCCGGGAGATTTCGCACAACTTGATCTAAAAAATTCAAAGCACCATTTCTTCCATATCAAAAACAGGCCGCTTTGCGGCCTGTTTTTATTTCTGATTCTCTTTAATGTAATTTTCAATCAATTTCACACGTTCAAAT
>CAZVPY010000005.1:0-2177 GCA_964629135.1 uncultured Thermotogaceae bacterium
CCAGCCTTCTTTTAAGATACTGCCTGGTAGTATAGCAATACCTATAACGGCTAAAATCCATGGAAAGAAAGAAATATCTTTTACCAGAAATATGACTGCCAATCCAATAAGAATCAGCCCACCTGTGAGAGAACCTGCTGTTTGTTTTCTTGTCAATTTTGACACCTCTTTATTCAACAACTACGGCTGTGCCTGATGTACTAACCATCAGCATGCCACCGCTTGATCCTAAAACCTCATAATCAATATCAATTCCAACAACTGCATTAGCACCTGTTTCAAGGGCTCGAGACTGCATTTCTTGAAGTGCGTTTTCTCTAGCTCTTATTAATTCGTTTTCGTAACTGCTTGATCGTCCACCCACAAAATCTCTGATTCCAGCCATAAAATCTTTAACAAAATTGACGCCTGTAATAACTTCTCCACAAACAATACCTTTGTATTCTACGATTCTTTTACCTTCAACAGTTGGTGTTGTTGTTAGAACCATTTTTCTCGCTCCTTAAATTTTATTTTTATAAAGCGGAAATTGCCGGCACATATCTTGTACCTGTTTTAATAGTGTTTCTTTTACATCTCCTTCGATTTCTCCATCTTCATTCATTGATTTGATTGCTGTTACGATGATATCAGCAATTTTGGGCATTTCTTCCAGGCCCATTCCTCTTGTGGTTATTGCAGGTGTTCCGATACGAATACCACTGGTTACAAATGGGGATAATTTTTCATCTGGAATTGTGTTTTTATTGACTGTGATGTTTACCTCTTCCAGTCCATTTTCAACCGCTTTACCTGTTACATTCATAGGTGTAAGATCTACCAGTAGGAGATGTGTATCCGTTCCGCCTGAAACAATTCTCAATCCTCTTTTTTCCAATTCCTCTGCGAGTCTATTAGCGTTTTCTTTCACCTTTTTTTGATATTCTTTGAATGACGGTTTGAGTGCTTCCAGAAAACTAACGGCTTTAGCGGCTATGATATGCATCAAAGGGCCACCCTGTATTCCAGGGAATATTGTTTTGTTGATGGCTTTGTAAAGGTCTTTATCGTTGGTTAAAATGATACCGCCTCGTGGTCCACGGAGTGTTTTGTGGGTTGTACTGGTTACAACATGTGCATAATCTAATGGATTAGGATATAAACCAGCTGCGACTAATCCAGCAAAATGAGCCATGTCTACAACAAGGTATGCACCGACTTTATCTGCTATTTCTCTAAATCTTTTAAAATCAATAATTCTTGAATAAGCACTGCCACCGGCTACGATAATTTTTGGTTTATGCTTCAGTGCCAGTTGTTCAACTTCATCGTAATCGATTTGTTCGGTATCCAGCTTGACGCCGTACTGTACGGATTTATATATTTTTCCGGAAAAATTAACTGTTGCACCGTGTGTAAGATGGCCGCCATGGCTGAGAGACATTCCCATGATTGTTTCTCCGGGTTCTGCGATGGCAAAATAAACTCCCATATTGGCTTGTGAACCTGAATGAGGTTGAACATTGGCGTATTTCGAGTTGAACAATTCTTTCACTCTGTTTCTGGCCAGTTGTTCAGCTTGATCCACGTAAATACAACCACCGTAATACCTTTTTTTGGGATATCCTTCGGCGTATTTATTTGTTAAAACACTACCCATGGCTTCCATAACTGCTACGGAAGCAAAGTTCTCAGATGCAATAAGCTCTAAACCGGTTTCCTGCCGATTTAATTCTTTTTGAAAAATGTCATATATTTCGGAATCTTCTCTTTTGATTGTTTCCCACATAAAACCATCCCCTTTCTTTCTGCTTATGATATTGTAATCAAAGTTTCTCCTGTTTCCACATTATCGCCTTTTTTACAATGTATTTCATCGATGATACCCTTGATATCGCTGACGATGTCGTTCTCCATTTTCATCGCTTCAAGTACGAGTAATTTATCTCCCGGTTTAACGCTATCTCCTTTTCTTACTTTAACATCGATCACTAAACCGGACATGGGAGCGTCTATATTCGACTGTGAAGAGTTGCTATTTGAAACTTCATTTTTTGATTCGTTTTTCGGTTCGCTTTTTGGCGTTGAATTGACCGGTTTTTTTTCTTGTTGTGTTGATTGTGTATTGTTAGTTGATAGTATTTCAGGTTTATTTTCAGAACCGATTTCTTCAACTTCCACTTCATATGATTTTCCAT
>CAZVPY010000005.1:2225-25326 GCA_964629135.1 uncultured Thermotogaceae bacterium
CTGTTGAATCTGAACACTCTATTCTTATTTCTGTTTTTTACCATTTTCTTTTAACTCCTTTTCTTATGGGTCTCCAGATTTTTGGTTTCTGTGTTTTCCAGTGAACACCATGACTTATTTCTTTTTCTTTGATATTTAAAATTCTAAAATCTTTTGTTTGGTACGAAGCAATTCCTGCCGTTATTACGGCTACTAATTCTAAATCTGACTGTTGGGTATCTGTTTTTTTTGCTGAATTATTTGAAACAGCGCTCTCCTTTATTACAACTGTCTTTTTATCTCCAAACAACTTTGCCAAAAGCTTAAAAAGGAGGAAAAGAACAACGAAAGTAAAAAAAACAACACTGATACCTACTAATGAAATGGTTCCTACACTCATCGAATCAACCTTTTAACCCTCAATTTATAAAGGAATATTTCCATGTTTTTTATCCGGAGCGGCCTCTGCTTTTGTTTCGGTTATCTTGATGGCCTTATATAATTGTTCTCTGACTTCCTCAGGTGAAATGACGGCATCTACATATCCTCTGGATGCAGCTTGATACGGGTTAGCAAATCGTTTCTTGTAGTCTTCAATCTTTTCTTTTCGTGTAGCTTCCGGATTTTGAGCGCTTTCGATCTCTTTTCTAAATATGACGTTAGCAGCGCCTTCCGGACCCATTACTGCTATCTGAGCCGTTGGTAAGGCAAATACCAAATCAGCTCCCAAATGCTGACTTCCCATGGCAATATAGGCCCCTCCATAAGCTTTTCTCAAGATTAATGTAATCTTTGGAACTGTTGATTCACTGTAAGAATAAAGTAATTTCGCTCCGTGTCTGATAATTCCGTTGAATTCTTGATTTGTTCCAGGTAAAAAGCCGGGAGTATCCACAAAAGTCAAGATAGGAATATTAAAGGCATCTAAAAATCGAATAAATCGTGCTCCTTTATCAGAGGCATTGATATCAAGACTACCAGCCCACACATTTGGTTGATTAGCAACGATACCAACTGTATGCCCGCCTATTCTGGCAAAACCCGTAACTATATTTTTCGCATATAGGGCATGGACTTCAAAAAAAGTATCATTATCAACAGCGCTACTAATGACATCTCTCACATCATAACCCTTTTTCATGTCTGCTGGTACGATCTGTGAAATGTCCGTTAGATTAGTAAAATCATATGATTGTTCTTTTTTTGCCACATCCGGTTGTTCTAAATTATTGGAAGGGAGAAAGTCGATTAGATCTCTGCAAAGTTTTAATGCACTTTCATCAGAATCGGCAATAAAATGAGCATTCCCACTTTTAGTGTTGTGAACGGTTGCACCACCAAGTTCTTCTTGTGATACTTCTTCACCAGTTACGGCTTTAATCACTTGTGGTCCGGTAATGAACATCTTTGCGTTTTTATCAACCATTATAACAAAATCTGTAATCGCAGGTGAATATACCGCCCCTCCGGCACATGGTCCCATAATAATGGATATTTGGGGGATTACACCTGAAGCACGGGTATTTCTAAAAAAGATGCCTCCATAACCAAACAAGGCATCTACAGCTTCTTGTATCCTTGCTCCTCCTGAATCGTTGATTCCAATTATCGGGATTCCCATTTTTAATGCAAGATCCTGCATTTTCATTATTTTTTTAGCGTGCATCTCACCAAGAGATCCTCCCATAACGGTAAAATCCTGTGAGAAAACTGCTACTTTTTTTCCATTAATTGTCCCTATACCTGTTACTACTGCATCAGCGGGTATTTCCTTTTTCTCCAAACCAAAATTGTCACATCTGTGTTTAACGAATTTATCAATTTCAATAAAAGAATTTTCATCTAATAAAATTGAGATTCTTTCTCTCGCGGTTAATTTTCCGCTTTTGTGCTGTTTTTCAATTCGTTTTTCTCCTCCGCCTTGTTCAATTTTCTCGCTTTTTTGATTAAACGAATTGATTAATTCATTCATTGTTGACATTTTTTCTCATCCTTTCGGTTAATGATCAACTTCAACTAATTCTAAAAGCACCCCGTTGGTGCTTTTTGGGTGTAGAAATGCAACTTTTGTTCCATGTGCCCCTTTTTCCGGTTCTTCAGACAAAAGTTGGTATCCCTTTTCTTTTAGCGATTCCATAGTTTCTTTTATGTTTTCCACATGTAGTGCAATATGGTGGATGCCCTGTCCCTTCTTTTCCAAAAATTTTGCTATGGTACTCTTTTCGGAAGTAGGCTCCAACAATTCAATCATCGAATCTCCTGCTTGAATAAAAGCAGTTTTTAATGCCCTGTCCTCCATTTCTTCAATCCCTTTGAAATCCATGTTCAGTACTTCTTTGTAAAGTTTTAACGATTCGTCTATCGATTTCACGGCAATGCCAATGTGATCGATCTTAGTTACACTCATCTTCATCCTCCCGTTTAAAGTTATGCAAATTATAGCACATTCATTTTTCAATACCCTCTCTGGCTTGCACACCTTGCTGATAATAGTGTTTAATTTCTTTCATTTCAGTAACAAGATCTGCCACTTCAATTAATTCAGCTGGAGCGTATCTTCCCGTAATGATTACTTCGGTTTTTTCGTGTTTTTCTTTAAGTAATTTCAGAACATCTTCTACCTCAAATAGTTTATAAAAGAGTGCGATATTTAATTCATCCATAACGACGATATCGTAGTCGCCAGATTTAATTTTATTATGAAGGTCATTCAAACCTTCACGTGCTAATCGGATATCCTCCTCTTCCGGATCTTTTCGGATAAAACAGTTTCTTCCATATTGTTTGATCTCTAACTGGTTCAGAAATTGTGGTGCATTTAGTTCACTGTATTTCATCCCTTTAACGAATTGTCCAAAAAAGACTTTTTTCCCGGCGCAAACAGCTCTTAAACTTAACCCGAGCGCTGCTGTTGTCTTTCCTTTCCCATTACCGGTATAAATTTGTACGTATCCTTTCATTATAGCCTCCTTTACTGATAAAACAGATTGCTAAAACAGCATCATTATAAAATGAGCTGATATCCCAGCAATTAAACCACCGATTGTATGACTTAATATGGCTTTGTTTGTGAGATTTCTATAACCCAATGCGTCCATCATTGCAATGTGTGTGGAAAGATATCCACTCCAACACATTCCCATGGATGTAAAAACAGCAATTTCATTATTTCCCAATATACCATTTTCTATAAAATTTGGCACCAAAGCCAAGGCAGCCCCGCTTGACCCTAAAGTAGTTAAAGGAAAAGCAAGCAACTCAGAGGATTCAAAACCAAACATAAACTTTAGAACTGGAAATATCCTTTCTCCTATCCAAGGTAAAACTGCAACACCTTCATAGGCAATGCCTTGATAACCCAAAGTGGGGTCCTTAGGACCAAAAGTCAGCATCATAACAAATGTACTAACAATGAGAACACCTGGTATGATTCCTAACCCTATTTCAACACCCACTCTGCCTCCATCTAAAATAGAAGTCAATAAACGGTGAAAGACACTACCTTCTCTTACTGTTCTTTTTTCTATGATTTGTGAAGAGTCTTCTATATTAAGATTTTCTTCGCCTAATTCTTTTTTTGTAAAATATGCCATTAATCTAACGCTTACTATGCTGCCAATTAGCGCTCCTAAGTTCCCAATTAAGACAGGTAAAAATACTGAATGTCCAATTTTCGTACTTTGCGCGAACATATATGTTGTTATTAATAATCCCATACCAAAGGATGTGCCAAGGTTACATAATAAGGGTAATTGCCATTTTTTGAAGAATTTTAGAAATTGTCGGTCTTTTGTAAGACTAATAATTGCCGGGTTGTCTGAGAAATATGTAGTAATTATTCCTACAACTGCAATGCCGGGTAAGTTATACAACGGTTTCATTAAAAACTTTAGGGTTTTATCCAAAATATGTATTACTCCAAATTCAGAAAACATACCGGAAACAGCCCCTGTCAAAACAGCAACGGCCATTAAGAAGAAAACTGTATTGATTAACAAATCGTGGGCCGTTAGCATCATCGTTTGAAAGAAATTTGCAGTTCCCATTACTGTTAAAAGCGGGATGAGGATAAGCAGAAAGATTAAAAGGAAGAAAATTCCTTCGTAATTACCGGATTTTATTCTTCTTTTTGGCTGTTTAAACTTTCTAATGCTTAACGCCCCCTTTTTGAAAAAGTCATTTCCAAGCTATTTTACAATAAATATGATTCTTTTCAAAAAGCTGGAGGCAGTATTTACAAAACTTATGTATTGTTTTTTAGAGTGGTCTTTTATGAACCCTGGCAGATGAAAAAAAGTGTTGTTTTTACAGAGAAAATGCAAATCTTTTCATGTTAGAAAAGAAAAAAAGACCCTATAAAGGGTCTTTATGATACTGTGGATTTTTTAGTTATAAGATCAACTACATCTCCAACCGTTTCAATCCCAGTGAGTTCTTCAAGTTCAATTCTTGTATCTAAGGCTTTTTCCAAATCCATTGCCAAATCAACTAATTCTAATGAGGTTGCATCTAAATCATCTGCAAGATTTGAATTCTCAGAAATTTCCACATCTTCTAAATCCAAATTTTCAATTAGCGTTTCTTTTACCTTACTAAATACTTCTTCTCTAGTCATAAACTTTCTCCTTTCATTCTTTTTGATTATTATTTAAATCCTAACATAAGACGCGCTTTTGTGCATAAATTCTCCCCGCAAGTTATTTTTCCGGAAACAAAGAAAATGGTCTCTCTCTTTTCTTCTAACTTAACTTCGTAAATTAATACATCGGAGGGTCTAATTTCTCTTTTGAAACGTGCTTTGTCTATCCCTAAGAAGAGTGGGACAATGGACTTGTCTAATTCTTCTTTATATTTATTTTTAAGGAAAATGCCCGCAACTTGTGCTAATCCTTCGATCTGAAGAACACCCGGCATGATAGGATAATCAGGAAAATGGCCTTGAAAAAAGGGCTCGTTAATTGTACAATTCTTTTGTGCGATAATCTTCTCGTCTGTCATTTCCCTTACCGAATCTACAAATAAAAACGGATATCGATGGGGTAATAATTTTTTTATTTCATCTATGGTCATCATGGGCATCAAACCACCTCAACAATGATTGAGGCATTTTGACCACCAAAACCAAAGGAGTTTTTCATGAATGTTTTTATTTTCTGTTCCTTCTTTTGATAGACAAAATTAAGATCTTTAAGATTATCATCCGGTTCTTTTAAATTTGGCATCCCGTGGACAAACCCTTCTTTCGCTTGTAAAATCCCTGCGATGGTTTCTATTGCACCTGAGCCTGCTATCGTATGTCCTATTAATGTTTTAGTCGATTGGATTAAAGGCTTATGATTTGAAAAAACACTTTGTATCGCTTTCCCCTCTGAATTATCACCAACCGGTGTGCCCGTCCCGTGAGTATTGATGAGATCAATTTGATTGGCGGATATTTTTCCGGAATCTAAAGCACGTTTTATCGCAAAAGCAGGACCTTTGCCGTTAGGATCTGAGGCACTGTAATCATGAGCATCTGCTGACATCCCATATCCTAATACATATCCGTATATTGGTGCGTTTCTTTTTAGAGCATGTTCTTCACTTTCTAAAATAATAACCCCACTGCCCTCACTCATAACAAAGCCGTCACGTTCTTTGTCAAACGGTCTGCTGGCCTTTTCAGGTTCATCATTTCTTTTGGATAAAGCCATCATGTTCGAAAAGCCTACGATTCCGGGAAGCGTCACTGCTGCATCAACTCCGCCGGTTATTGCAACATCACATTTTTGAGTTTGGATTAACATGGCTCCGGCAATTAATGAATGTAGAGAAGAAGCACAGGCACTTACGGGAGCAAAATTTGGACCATTTAGGTTATACTCCATTGCAATCACACCTGCCATCATATTGGTGATAATCATGGGTATCAAAAAGGGACTGACATATCTGGGGCCATTTTTGTATAATTCATAAAATTCTCTCATTTCTGTATGGACCCCGCCTATGCCGGAAGAAACGGTAACTGCGCCCGTTTCTTTCCAATCATCAACAGTATTCAACCCGGCATCTTCAAAGGCTTCTTTAGTTGCCGCCAGTCCAAGTTGAAGAAAACGATCAAATTTTTTTGCCTTTCGCCTGTCCATATACAACTTTGGGTTAAAATCATGAATTTCACCGGCAATCTTTACCGGAATCTGACTTGTATCAAATGATTTTATTTCACTGATTCCACTTGTTTCTTTCTTAAGCGCTGTTAGGAAATCAGATTTGTTTTTTGCTACCGGATTGATTGTACCCAAGCCAGTAATTGCTATCTTTTTCATTTTATGACCTCCAGTCTTCTGAGTACCTTCTACCTTTCCATAAATATCCTTGATTATGATATGAGGATACTGAATGTATGAGCATAGTGATTATCACAAAAGGTACAATAGGATGTAAAAAAACGTTTAGTGGGTGAGCATTTATATTTAAACAAGACAAAAACCACAATGTTAATGAAATAAACAAACAAAAAAGTGCTTTAAAAGAGGGGAAAAACAATAACAACAAATAAGGGGATAAAAACATGAGAATTATCGCCAACCCAACTATAACAGCTAAAAAGGGTGATTCATTAATGGTCGGATAAAAACTTTTTGAGAATCCTTTAAAAGCATCTTTGAAACCAACATACATACGAGATGAAACCATATTTGAAACATTAGTGAAAACCACTTTTTTCTGATAAGATTTAAACAGTCTTGGAAAGGCAATGTCATCTGCCAAAACATTATAAATCGCTTGGTATCCACCCATCTCTTCATAAGACTTTTTTTTAAAACATTGATATTGTCCATTGGAGGCTGCAGCCCATTTTACTCCTTCTATTCTGAAAAGAAAATGAGGAAGGGCACCGAATGAAAACAGACCAAGAAATGGAACAGTAAAGGCTTCACCAAATGTTTTAATGATTTGTTTTGGAATCCCGGATAATAAATCTGCGTTTGTGGATTTCATTTTTTCAATTAGTAAGTTAAGACCGTCTTTTGTGTGAATGGTATCGGCATCGGAAAAAAGGATGATTTCTCCTCGTGCTTTTTCAGATAGTTGATGGCAAGCCCAGTTTTTTCCAATCCACCCTTTGGGAAGAGGTTTTCCGGAAATGACACTAAGCCTTTTATCTGAGAAGTTCGAAAGGATTTCTATTGTTTTGTCTGTAGAATTATCATTTAGTACGATACACTCCAAATTATCATTGCCGTTTTTTAAAACCGAATCAACGACATTTTTAATGTTTTTTTCCTCGTTTCTTGCAGGAATCAGCACCGATAAAAATGGCTTATCATTTTTGTAACGCGAACTTCCTCTATTGGAAGGGAAATAATAAAAGTAACAATTTATGCAATAATAAATAAGATATAGAATAAAACCTATCAATACTACGTTTTCAACCAAATTTAGAAACCCTCTTTTGCATCAAAAATATCAAAACATTATAGCATAATTATTGACCATCGCCTTTTTTGAAATAAAAAAGGACAGCGATTAACTGTCCTTAAAAGTGGTGGAGCCGATGGGACTTGAACCCACGGCTTCTACCATGCCATGGTAGCGCTCTCCCAACTGAGCTACGGCCCCACTTAAAAAAGCAATGCTATTATATCTGAGATGAGAAAAAAAATCAAGTCTTGAATTACTTTGTGTATCTTACATCTAAATCTTTGTTGGCTTTCAACTCATCTAACCTTCTAACAGGTGTTGTATAAGGTGCTTTTTTTAATTTATCTGGTTCTTTCTCAGCTTGTTCTAAAATTTTTTCTACTATATCAACAAAATGATCGAGTGTTTCTTTGCTTTCTGTTTCTGTGGGTTCAATCATCATTGCTTCATGGACAATCAATGGGAAATAAACTGTTGGTGGATGTACGCCATAATCCAGTAGGGCTTTTGCAAAATCTAATGTTTTTAAACCGTATTTCTTTAGTAAAGATCCATCGGCAACAAATTCATGCATGCATTTGGTTCCAAATGGAATCTTGAAATTTTTGGCGATTTTGTTACGTAAATAGTTTGCATTTAAAACTGCCATTTCACTAGCGGATTTAATGCCATCAGCTCCCATTGTTAAAATATACGAGGCAGCTCTTATTAATACGTTGAAATTACCATAGTAGCCTTTGATTTTACCGATTGTTTTTGGAATATTATAATCTAAATAATAAAGTTCTTCATCCTTTTTTACATGAGGAACGGGAAGATAAGGTGCCAATTTTGCTTTAACGCCTACGGCACCACTTCCAGGGCCACCCATTCCATGTGGTGTGGAAAATGTTTTATGTAAATTATAATGTAAAACATCAAATCCCATATCTCCGGGACGAATCTTTCCCATTATGGCATTCATATTGGCTCCATCATAATAGAGAAGTGTGCCATTTTCATGTGCTAATTTTTGTATTTCAAGAATATCATCTTCAAAAAGTCCTAAAGTGTTTGGGTTTGTTAACATGATTGCTGCGATTTCTTCGTTAAGCATCTCCTTTAAAGCTTCAAGATTGACCCTTCCTTTTTCATCAGATTCAACTTGTTTTACTTTATAACCACACATTGCAGCGGTGGCAGGATTTGTTCCATGGGCAGAGTCTGGAACAATAACGGTGTTCCTTTTGATATCTCCTCTATCATCATGATAGGCTCTAATTAAGGACATGCCGGTTAATTCTCCATGTGCACCTGCTGCCGGCTGGAGAGTTACTTCATCCATTCCACTAATTTCTGCCAAAGCTTGTTGTAAAAAATACATTAATTCTAACGCACCTTGATAAGTTGATTCGGGTTGGTAAGGATGAAGATTTACTAAACCACTTATCATAGCCACAGTTTCGTTGATTTTCGGGTTGTATTTCATTGTACAAGATCCCAAAGGATAAAAACCATTATCGATGGAATGATTCAATTTTGATAAGTTTGTAAAATGTCTGACCACTTCTACTTCGTTACATTCAGGTAGTTCTGGAGAAATTTGTCTGATTTGTTCTTGGGGAATCATTTCTTCTAAGCGATAATTGGGAATATTTTCATCTGGAAACGTGTATCCAACCCTTCCTTTCGCACCTTTTTCAAAGATCAATTTGGTATCCCTTCTCATAATAATCCCTCCAATCTGGATGCGAAGTAGGCTATTTCTTCCATTCTGTTTGCTTCAGTAACGGCAATCAGCGAAAACTTCTCGTGTTCTTCTTTTGCTGTTATTTCCAAAAGGGGCAAAGGTCCCATTATTTTTTCTTTTATCATTTCATCTCTGATGTATTTTGGATCGTTTTGTGACTTGATGGTGAATTCGTTAAAAAAGGGTCCGGTAAACGCTAAATCATACCTGTCCATTCTGTCAATTCTTTCCGCAAGAAAATGAGCTTTTTTAAGGCTTTGTATTGCAACTTCCCTTAATCCGGCTTTCCCCAACAAAGATAGATAAATGGTAGCTACAAGTGCATTATGTGCGTGATTTGAACAGATATTAGAGGTCGCTTTATCCCTTCTGATATGCTGTTCTCTTGTTTGAAGTACCATGACATATCCAGGATTCCCATCCAAATCTGTAGTCTTGCCAATGACTCTTCCGGGCATTTTTCGCATAAATTTCTTCTTTGTTGCAAAAATTCCAAGTGTCATTCCACCCAGATAGAGAGAACCACCAAAAGGTTGTGCTTCACCGGTAACTATGTCTACATCAAAGTCACCTGGAGCTTTTAAAACACCTAAAGTAACCGGATTACATGATACAGTTAAAAGGATTTCTTTTGTGATTTCTCTAACTTTTTGTACGTCTTCAATGATACCGAAAAAATTGGTGTATCCCATTAAAAAACCAGCCGTGTTATCTTTTATTTTGTTTTTAAGGTCTTCTAAATCAATCATGCCGGTCTCTTTGTTATATTGTACTGTTTCAATCTCAACTTCAGGACCCTTGGCATATGTTTTGATGATCTTTAAGTATTCCGGGTGAAGGGATTCAGCAACAAGGTAATGGTCTTTTTTCTTGATATTGCAAGACATCAACATAGCTTCAGCAGCAGCTGTCCCGCCATCGTACATGGAAGAATTTGCAACTTCCATTCCCGTAATTTCGCAGATCATCGTTTGAAATTCGTAGAACATTTGTAGTGAACCTTGGCTGACTTCAGCTTGGTAGGGGGTATAAGCGGTTAAAAACTCTCCCCTTTCTACAATATGCTGAATGGATTGTGGAATCAGATGTTTATATATTCCACCGCCAAGGAAAACAGAGTAGTCTTCCAAATCCGCGTTTCTTTCAGACCATTCTTTCATTTTTCTTAAAACATCCGTTTCAGAAAGGCCTTTGTTAAGGTTTAGTTGTGAGACTCTTTTTTCAGCAGGCAGTTCTTGGAACAATTCCTCAATACTTTTAACTCCTATTGAAGAAAGCATTTCTTTAATTTCCCCATCAGTATGGGGTATGTATCTTTTTGGCATGTTCGTCCCCCTTTCGCATTCCATCAATACCCGAAATTACGGGTCTTGAAGTTGACAAATTATATCACAGGTCATCCTCGATATTGATGGTTGTTTATATATATAGTTAAAAAATAACAATATTTTTGAAGATAAGAAAAAGGCTGCTTTCAGCAGCCTTTTATACGCGAGAAAGAATCTTTATGCCATCTTGTGTTATTGCAATATCGTCTTCGAAATGTGCGTTTAATGAATGATCTACATTGATTACAGTCCATCCATCTTCTAAGATCATAGTGGCATATTCACCCATGCTGATCATGGGTTCTATTGCCAGTGTCATACCGGTTCGAATTTTGGGACCACTGTTTTTTTCTCCAAAGTTTGGAACAAAAGGATCCTCATGCATCTCTCTGCCAATACCATGACCACCAAAATCTCTGATCACAGAGTATCCGCGATTTTCTACGAATTTTTGGATCTCATAGCCCATTTCACCAAGTCTCGAGGCTTTTTTTAACGTTTCTATGCCTATTTCTAAGGCTTGATAGGTTGTTTCTAACAGTTTTTTTCTTTCTTCGCTAATTTTTCCAACGGGATAGGTCCTTGCAGCATCTCCATGGAACCCACCCAAATAAGCCCCTACATCGATGGTAACAATATCCCCTTCCTCAAGGTATCGATTCTTAGAGGGTATGCCATGAATTAATACTTCATTAACAGATATACATGCTGATGCTGGAAAACCTTGATAGCCTTTAAATGATGGAATTGCTCCTTTATTTCGAATAAATTCCTCTATCTTTTTATCTATCTCCCATGTTGTAATACCGGGCAGCATATATTCACGAGACATTTCCAAAGTTTCTCCAACAACTTTTGAAGCCTTCTCCATAGCGTTAATATCTTTTTCTCTTTTCAGTTTGATCAAGTCAACTTCATCTCCTTGTTTGATCAGGTATTACTGTCATTCGATTTTTCTAACACGATGTAATCATCGGGTTGTATTGTGCTAACGGCGTGTTTGAAGATAAGACTTTGATGTTTTCCCTCCTCAACCAAAATAGAGTACATATCAAACGATTTTAGTTTTCCATGGATTTGAAAACCATTTACAAGAAAAATCTTTACGCCTATCTTGTTAATTCTTAAATGGTTTAAAAAACGATCTTGTAAGTTGAATTTCTCAGACATGATTTCACCCCTCATCATTAATAACAATAATAAATAATAACCATTGTTTCCTACAGATTATAACATTATCCGTAAAAAAACCCGGGAAAATTTATAAATATATTTTTTTTCTGATTTTCTAATTGGCTGCAAAATAATTAAGAACCAAAATACTGCATGATTATAGGCAGTAATTGTGGTAGAACTTCAACCAATTGCTTAAGCAAGGGAACACGATTGGTAACTGGAATAACTTGAAAGCCCTCATCTGAAATTATAATAACAGAATACGGTAAAAGTTCCATACCACCTCCAGCCCCTCCACCATAGACTGTTTCAGGTCCTCCAAGACCTCCACCAAAACCAAAATTGGCTTCAAATAAAGGTATGATTATTTTATCATCAACCTGTATTGGTGTTCCTACGGCTTTGTCTGCTGTTAATGACTCCATCGGCATACTAATTAGTGCTTCAACGGTTCTGGAAATGTCATTCCCTAAAAAAACCAATGGTATCAACAAAAGAAAGATAATAATCCATTTTTTCATTTGTTCACCCCTAACGTTATAAATAATTTATGATTCTTGATTATAACATGTAGAAGATTTAGATGATTTCATAGTGTTAAAAATTTCTACTGCCAGGTTTTATAGGTGTGCCCCCGTTGATACACAATGGACAGTTTTCAGGTTCATAAGTTTTAAATTCAATTTTTATGGCTTCATAAACGGGAAGATTTAGATTAGCTAGTCCTCTATTTGCTATACATGAAAAACCGACAACTTTTCCGCCATACGTTTCTACTAATTCTTTAACTTCCAATGATGATTTTCCAGTAGTGATAACATCTTCCATAATTAGTATTCGCTCATTTGATTTGATTTCAAAGCCTCTCCTGAGAGCCATTTTGTTATTAACCCTCTCAGTAAAAATTGTTTTTTTGTCAGTTTGCCTTCCAAGAATGTATGCGGGAATAATCCCACCCATGGCAGGTCCGATGATTGTATCAAAATCCAAGTTGATTTTTTTTGCAACGACAGCAACTACTTCTTCTGCAATATTTGGGTATTGTAATAATTTTGCGCATTGTATATATTTCTCACTATGTTTACCGGAGCTGAGTAAAAAATGTCCCTCCAATAGTGCTCCAGTTTTTTTTAGAGCTTCAAATACCTCCATATCAATCTTCCTCCTGCTTTTTCAGTTCTTCCATGATTTTCGTTCTCATTTCGACTGCTGCTTCTCTTGCGGCTTCATCAAATTCTAAACCCTTCCATTTTTCATTTCTATATGCAAGAATTATACCTCGAGAGGAATTGATAACACCGCCATTTCCATGGATAAGGTATTTTGAAACATCAGTGGCTGTACCTCCTTGTGCACCATAACCGGGTATTAAAAAGAAGGTGTTTTTCATTCTTTTCCTAATGGCAATGCCATCTTCAACATGTGTACATCCAACTACTGCCCCTACAGCTGAATAACCTGAAGACCCCATCAAATCTTGACCCTTTTTCTCCAACAGATCAATCATTTTCTGATAAACATATTTACCGGAATCCGTTTTCAAGTTTTGAATGTCTCCCGAACCCGGATTGGAAGTTTTTAATAAAACAAATAATCCCTTACCGGATTTTAAATAATTTTCATAAGGCTCAAGTGTATCACTTCCCATATACATGTTCACGGTTATCATATCCACTTCAAAATCTCCAGAAAAATGTGCTTTTGCATACATTTGAGCGGTCTTTGAAATATCCCCACGCTTAACATCGGCAATCAACGGAATATTTTTATTTCGGATATAATTTAATGTGCGTTTATAAGCTGAAAGTCCTTGAATCCCTTCAGCTTCATAGTAGGCAATCTGTACCTTAAAAGCAGCTGCAATATCTTTAGTTGATTCAATTATTCTTCGGTTAAATTCAAATAACCGATCTTCTACACGATCATACTTCTTGTTAATTGATTCTGGAATATACTCTATTGATGTATCCAGTCCTATGCAAACGGGTCCTTTTTCTTTCACACTAAAAAATAGTTTATCCATCTGTTCTCCTTTCAACTATGTGATTATTTTCATATTTCACAATTCCATCTTTAATGACTAATTTGACTTTTCCTTTTAATCGTTTGCCTTCGAAGGGTGTGTTTTTCCCTTTTGAATATAAATTCGTTCCATTTACTTCAAATTCTTCATTCGGATCTATCAGAGTGAGATCTGCTGTGATTCCACTTTGAATGATTCCTTTATTAACACCCAATATTTGTGCAGGATTGTAAGATAATAATTCTGATAATTTCATCAACGTTATTTCCTTTGTTTTTACGAGATATGTATAGCAAATTGAAAAAGCAAGTTCAATGCCGGTCATTCCCGGTGCACCCTCATTTTTATCTTGAATCGTATGGGGTGCATGATCAGTTGCGATACAGTCCACAGTTTTATCGTGGATTCCCTTGATTAGAGCATCAACATCATCTTGCTTTCTAAGGGGTGGATGAACTTTATAAGAGGTCGTATCAGTAAGGACTAAATGATGAGGTGTACATTCACATGTAACGTTGACACCTTTTGTCTTTGCTTTTTTTATCATCTGAATTGCTTCTTTTGTACTTACATGTGCCATATGCAAGTGAGCTTTCGTTTCTTCGCATAATGACAAGTCTCTTTGTGTCATGAGGTTTTCTGATTTTCTGGTATCAGTTTTACTGATTTGCTTATATTCCGCATGTGATGACACAATCAAGCCCTTTGAGAAAGCAATTTCCATTGCAGTTTTCATAACGGCATCAGATTCAACTCCATTACCATCATCGGAGATCATCTTACAACCTTTAGAGGTTATTTTTTCAATATGTTGATAATCTATTCCGTTAAAGTCTTTTGTAATGGAACAAACTTGAAAAATATCAATCAAATCTATCTCTTTAGCCTTTGCTAGATTTCTATCTACAAGATTATTATCATTACAGATAGGAAAGGTGTTTGCCATAAGATTTACCGTTGTATATCCCCCTTTGATAGCTGCTCGTGAACCCGTTAAAATATCTTCTTTTTTGGTATATCCCGGGTCACGAAAATGGGCATGTAAGTCAACAAATGCTGGCATCAATATCTGATCGCTTCCATCTATTACTTTGCAATTCACACTTATATTTTTTTCAACCGCTTTTACAAAACCGTTTTCAATCAATACATCTTTTTTTTCATAAGTGTCTTTATCGCAAACGAAAGCGTTTTTGATCAATAATGTGTTGTGATTCATACTCTGTTTCCCAAAGCATATTTTTCATCACAATATTTGCATCGATAAACCCCTTTCTTTTCATCTACCAGATAAAAAACATGTGTTAAGTTTCTTTCTGTAGAGGTTATACACCTGGGATTTTTGCATTTGATAACATTTTCCACCACTTCAGGCAGGCTAAGTTTTAGTTTTTTTGTAATAATATGATTTTGAATGATATTAATGGTGACATCCGGATCGATTAACCCCAATTCGCTTAGGTCGAAGTTAATCTCATTTTCGATTTTTATAATATCCTTTTTACCTTGTTTTTTACTGTTTGCGTTCATGATTAAGGCAACTGTATAGTCTACTTTATCCAAACCCAGATAATTGAAAATTTCAACACCGTACCCTGCTCGGATATGATCAATCACAATACCATTTTCAATGGTGTTTATTGTCATCATTTCAACACACCCCCAATAACATGGAAATTAAACCCATACGCACGTACATTCCCATTTTTGCTTGTTTGAAGTAATATGCCCTTGGATCCTTGTCGATTTCATAAGCTATCTCATTCACCCTTGGAAGTGGGTGTAATACGATTAGTTGATCCGATGCCTTTTTCATTTTTTCATTGTCTAAGATATACGTGTCTTTTAATCGAATATAATCTTCTTCGTTGAAGAAGCGTTCTTTTTGTACTCTCGTCATATACAAAATATCCAGATCATTGATGCATTCTTCGATTTTTTCGTGTTCAAAGTGTTTAATAGATCGTTTGTCGAAAATTTCTTCTTTAATGTAATCAGGAATCTTTAACTCTTTTGGAGAGATCAAATGCATTTCATTGCCTGGATATCTGGAAAGTGCTTTAATTAAAGAGTGGACGGTTCTTCCAAATTTTAAATCACCACAATAACCAATTTTTAGATTGTTTAAGGATCCTTTTACAGTACGAATAGTGAGTAAATCTGTCAAAGTTTGAGTAGGATGTTGATGACCGCCATCTCCCGCATTGATAACCGGTACATCAGAATACATAGAGGCCACTTTTGGCGCACCTTCCTTGGGATGACGCATGACTACAATATCTGCATAACATGCAACAGTT
Source organism: uncultured Thermotogaceae bacterium (assembly GCA_964629135.1). Classification (GTDB taxonomy): domain Bacteria; phylum Thermotogota; class Thermotogae; order MWEM01; family MWEM01; genus JASUTC01. Next base: position 18,165 of record CAZVPY010000005.1, read on the forward strand.
CTAATGGTATCAGCGATGCTTTCACCTTTGGAAACGGAACTTGAGTTCGCTTCAGAAAAACCGATGACTTGGCCTCCAAGTCTCATCATCGCAGCTTCAAAACTTAGTCTCGTTCTGGTGCTTGGCTCATAAAAAAGGCTGCCCAAAATCTTTCCCGAACACTTTTTGGAATAGTTTTCAGGGTTTTTGGAGATTTGTTCCGAGAGAGAAAGTATTTTGTCAATCTCTTCCGTTGAAAAGTCCATAGGGTCAATCAAATGTCTGCTTTTAATCATTTTGTCCCTCCTAAAAAAAAACCACCATTACTAAAAACAGTAATGGTGGTTTTTAAATTTTAAAAAAGTGTATGGCAATTTTCTATACCGTAATTTCATTCGTTTATACATCTTTTCAACTCCGTTTTTTTCATCGGAGAGATTCTAACATAGGAAATTGACATTATGTTTAAAACAAAATGTCTTTACCTTGTCATAACGTTTGAGCTTTACAAAAAACAGAAGAATAGTTTAAATTTCTGAGTTTAAACCATTGTTCCAATTGTTCAATAATTTGAATAGGAATAAAGGGATCTAACATAACACCAAAGCCAACGCCTACAAGATTTGCTCCTGCCATTATATATTCCAAGGCGTCTTCATGATTTAAAACACCTCCAGTTCCAATAATCATAATATCCTTGAATTGTTTTCTGACTTGATAGACTTGATTGAGAGTAATGGGTTTTATTGCTGGTCCTGCAAAACCACCAAATTCTCTTTTTAAAATTGGTTTCATGGTATTAATGTCGATTTTCATACCTTTTGGACAATTTGACAATACTACTCCCTCAGCTCCTGCTGAAATAGCCGCTTGAACCAGTTCTAATATGGCATCTGCCGGAGCAAATTTTACCAATAGGGGTTTTTTCGTTAGTTTTTCCAATTTTTTGACAGTATAAAAAATCTTATTGGGGTTTGTCCCTATGGGTTCTCTTCCTTTGTCAACATTGGGACAAGAAAAGTTGATTTCTAGAAATTTGATGTTTCGGGTATCCAACTCTTTTACCATTGTTTCCAACTCTTCAGTGTAATTTGAAGCCAAACTAACAATTACGGGCACTTCTAAATTTTCCAAGAAGGGAAGGGTTTCTTTCATAAAGGATTTGAAACCGGGGTTTTGTAATCCGATAGAATTAATTATACCCCCGTATACATCAACAATTCTTGGAGGGGGGTTCCCATCTGTTTGCTTCATAGTTACTGTTTTTGAAGTAAACATACCGATTTTTGATAAATCAATTGTTTGAGATAATTCTTCTCCGTTTCCAGCGGGACCGGAAGCGATAACAATGGGATTTTTGATATTGATTCCTTTATAGTCTATCGAAAGTTTATTGTTTGTCATACTCATCACCATTCCCAAATTATTTCATCGGAATTGAAAATAGGACCGTCTTTACAAACCATTTTAATCCCAGACTTTGTTTTTATAGGGCACCCTTTGCACATTCCCATTCCACAACCCATTCTTTCATCCAGTGAGACAAATAACTGATAGTTCATTTCTAATGAGTGTTTGTGTAATGCTTGACACATACCTAAACTGCCACAGGCCAAAACAATTGGCTTTTCCTTTTTGTTTCTATGTAAAAGATATTCGTTTAATTCATCAATAACTGTTTTCCCGGTAAGGGATTCATAAACCGCTTCATCGATGTTTATCAGATTTCTTATAGAATCATTTTTAAATCCTAAAATTGTTTTTTCTACATGTTTAAAATAATGATCATTAAAAAATAAGATAGGCGCTGCGCCACAGCCACCACCAATCGTAATAATTTTTTTTGACAAGTCAATTTTTTTTTCAAAGGCAGTACCATAAGGCCCTCTATAAAAGAAGGTTTCTCCTGGGATGGCATGACTTAAATAATCAGTGAACCTTCCTATGATTTTAATTAACATTTTAAAGCCGTTACTATTTGCATTTAATACAGAAAAGGGCTTGGCTAAAATCGGTTCCGTTCTATTTTTAAGCATTAAAAATTGACCAGGTTTTATAAAATCAGAGTTATTGTCATTAATCGGATTATTAAATTCGAATGATGCGATAAGAAAATCATCAGCTACATGTTTTTCTTTAAGTATAATTTTTTTCAAACAATTTCACCTCTTATAATTTAACCCATGTTTTCTACTCAATATTCCCTGTATAGTATAACAAAAAGTAGAGAAGTTTTTTACTTTAAGAATCCGGTATCATGGTATTGAAAAGAATGATATAATACACCGAAAAAAGAGAAAATCAGATCCTTTTATGAAAAAGGTTCTAGATTTGTTTTGAAAGGTAGCGTTATGAAAAAGGGAATTTTGCAATTTGTTTTTTTTCTAATCATTTTAACAAGCTGCTTTGCTTATCATTATCTTTTTCCAAATGAAATCCTGTATCAGAATCGCCCTTCTGCAGGATTTGACTATAACGAGCAAGCAGTTAATTTTTATATAGACTCAAAATTTCCCATTAACACTTTTTTTAATTATAAGGTTTCCGATCCTCTTTTGGCAGGGTTAATGCAAAAAGAATCTTCCTTTTATATCCACGCTATTTCAGATTCAAATGCATTAGGTTTATTTCAAATGAAACCATTTATTGCATCTGAGATTGGGGCTTTAAATCCATTCAATCCGAATAACGACAAAAAAGTTTCTTCCTTGCTGGAGGAGTACAAGATTAGTTTTGGTAATGTAGATTATGCATTAGGTGCGTATCATATAGGTTATTATGGTGTGAAAAAGATCATTGATTCAGGCAACAATCCCATGAATGAAAAGAGAATTAATGATTATGTGCAAAAAATACATACCTTTCAACGTCTCTATAAAAAAGGTGACAAAATTCCTTTGAAAGATTTTATTTGGTTTGATTTAACTATGAGTTTTTCACAACCAAACAAATTTTCATCTTTTATCGTTGTACCTAATTACTTTTTAGGCAGTACTGCTTTAGGTTTCAAGAAAGAGGAAAAACTCCAGGTTTATCTATATCAAGATTTTTCATTTTTTTGGTTTTTAAACCTTCATTTAGGTTATGACGAAGGTCTTATTACCGGGCTAACATTCAAATCAAATGATTGGTATGATAAAATCTCTGTAAAGTACAATTTCTCAAAAGATGATTTGATTTGGACAGCGCGTTTTTCTTTAGATTTTTTTACATTTGATATTGGCTGTTCAAAAAAGAGTCTGTTTTTTAAACCAGGGTTTGTTATTAAAAACCGTTATTTTTTAGAAATACCGATTTTTTATTCAGATCATCAACTGATACCTGGATTATCTGCAACGATTAGATTTTGATTGGAGTCTATATGTTAGAACAAGCAGTTGTTGAAAAAATAATAGAAAAACGTATAAATGGAGATATTGTCTTGTTAAAAAAAATAAGACCAGATGCTTGTGGTCATTGTAATGGTAGGGTGTTATGTGGTGTAAAAGATAATTTCACTTTTAAGGCCATTAATGATTCTTCTATATTTCTGCAAGAAGGAGATTTAGTCAAATACGTCCTTCCAAATATTTCTGTGATTAAATTATCTTTCTTAGTGTATTCAATTCCACTTGTAGTTTTTTTATTTATAATACTTGTGTTTAGTTTGTTCTATCCGAATCACGAATTGCTTTCAGTTTTGTTGGCTTTGGTTGCCATGCTTTTAACTTTCTTTTTAGTAGGATGGTTTGACAGAAAAAATAAAAATAGTATCCATAGATTGCCTAAAATACAAGATAGAATTAATAGATAGATTTGTCTTTATTTAGTGAACACAAACAGGAGGGGAGTTTTTTTGAGATCTAAAAAGATTGTACTACTCACATTGGCATTTTTTACGTTAATAAGTTTTTCGTTTGGAATTAACATCGGTTTGTTAGAAATCACAGGAAACATAACGATTTCAACAGAAGAAATCCTATCGGTCATCACAAATTGTCATCAAGGAAACGAAGTAACATATGCAGATATCGAGAGAGATGTTTTCAATGTTAAAGACATGGGGTTTTTTCAAGATGTAAAATATACCTTGAGTACTTATACTGAAGATTCACAAACCCTAAGGATTGAGGTTATTGAATATCCAATTATAAGTGAAGTAAAACTCAACATTAGCGGTCCGGGTTTAGTATCAAAGAAAACATTGGAAGAATACATTACAGTTGAAACTGGAAAGGCGCTAAATTACAAAAAATTGATTCGAACGCAAAATGCTCTTAGAAATCAATACATTATGGCTGGCTATCAATTATTAGAGATAAAGAACAATGTCCAAGAATATGAATCAGAGATATTTCTTCCCGGCGGCATATTGGAAATCGAGATTTGGGAATATGCATTATACGATTTGGTTTTAAAAGGAGATTTTGGTGATATTAAATATGAAGAAGTTAAAGAACTCCTTGATCTAAGGTTATTGAAGGATTATTATAATGACTTTTTCAAACTTTTTTTGATCAAAAAAAATTATTACCCTTCTAACAGCGAATTACAAATGGCCTTTTCAAGGCTTTATAATACAGGTTTAATTGGTCCGGAAACAAACGTTGATTTTGAAAACCTTCCCGAGCCCCTTGATACCGGTGAACATGTGACTAATCTTGTGGTAACCATTCAATTAAATCCCCTTGTACCTGATAATCAACCTTTTAGAACGTTAACCATTGAAGGGAATACATTGGTCCCCTCTTTTGAATTGACGGATAATCTGAGATCAGTTAATGATATCGAGATAAATCTGATGAATGTATTAAGAGATGTTCAAAGAATTAAAGCGGTTTACGAGGAAAATGGTTATCCTTTAGTTGTGATTACACCGAGATATTATAAATCTGAAGAAAGATTGACTTTTAAAGTGACTGAGGGAATATTAAAAGATTATCGTATTGAAGGTCTCACTAAAACGAGAGAAGATCTTGTAGATAGAGAAATTTCATTGAAAAAAAATCAACCCGTAACTATGCGTGAACTGCGACAAACCTACATCAATCTAAACAAGACCGGATATTTTTCAAACATTAATCTGGAGCCTCTTGGTATTTCAGCAAATTCTACAGCTGTCACTGTTATTGTAAAATTAGAAGAAATGGAAAATAATGTAGAGTTTAAAACCAATGTGACTTTCGACCCAAAATACGGTGGAGAAACAGTTATTCAAAATATATATGGGAAAATCGGATTATCATTAAAGAATCCCATGGGCCAAGGGCAAACAATTGATGTTTCAACTACTCTTGGTAAATACCCAAATATCAGTTTAGGATATAATGTTAGCAGTGTTTTTCGTTCACCTATCGATGCAGGAATCAGTGTTTCTTATGGAAGGAATTTCAATCAAAGAACATTGGAGATTAATGATCCCTCGACTGAGACCAATATCGCCACAGTTGTTACTTTTGAATCAGAGGATTTTACCATTAGGCCAAATATTGGCTATCGAATTGATGATTTTCAAAAGGTTGGTATGGATATAACATGGGGAAGATTTAAAAATTTTGCTTTTAGTACTGATGATGCCAGTTTTACAAATCAAATTGCCAAAGACGGAATAAAATTGATCCTTGGGGCTGATTATCAATACGACCGTCGTGATGATTTATTCAGTCCAAATGAAGGTTTTGTTTTTAATACGAGAGCTGAATGGTCTTTACCCTTTAAATTTGTAACAGATCACTGGATAAGATTAAACGAATCTATCAGCGGTTTTTATTCTCCATGGGAAGATCATATTTTCGCAGGTAGATTTATTTCTGCTCAAATCCCTTGGGAGGATGAGGATGATCCTATTAATTACTCCATCGGTGGGAGTAATAATATTTTTATTCGCGGAATCAACTATCAGCGTGGAATCAGGGCAAATTATGTCAATGCCATTAACCTTGAATACAGATACAGATTTGTTAATACCAATAACATTGCCATTGAATTTTCAATTTTCAACGATAACGCAATGGGATGGAATGAATTTAGTGAAATTTCAAATTCAAAGTTATATTCCAGTTTAGGATTTGGATTCAGATTTAATATTCCGGGTTTTGGTGTCCTTAGATTAGATGTACCTTGGGATTTTTCTCCTTATCTTATATCTTCAGAAGGACCTAAATGGGGTGGAATTACTTTTGGTTATGGACAAATGTTCTAAGAAAAATAATTGTAAAAATACACAAAGAGCCGGCCGACGTCGGCTCTTTTTACTGATTCTTCTCATACTCTTTTTTTTAACATCATTCTTTAGCCAATCCATCCCTTGGTCTTTGGAGTATGAATTCGCTTGTTATATAAATGCCCCTTTTGAGTGGAACAACGGATTCCAAAATATAGAGAATGTTCAAACATTTATAAATTCAAATCATTTAGATGATAAAAACATTGAATTTCTCCATTCAATCTCTGAAAGTAATAATTGTGATTTAAAAATTATAGAAACACTATTTCGCTCAAAGATTATTATCATAAGTGATGAGATAGATCATGCTTTTTTTAATAAAACAGAAGTATATTTATTTGATCTTCAAAAGGTTTATTCATTAATTCTTGAAGGTTTAAACAACGGGATTTTGATTATCGAAGCATATGATGGCTTAGAAGAGTTTTTAGAAATCATTTCTTCATTTGGCGTGCAATTCCTTCGGCAAGGTGATTATTTAATAACGTCAAAAAACGCTGAGAATTTTACCGAATATCAAAAAAATATGGTTAACAGAAATGAGTTTTCGGAGGATATTCTCATTTATGCTGAAATGAAAGAAAAAAACTTAACAGTGACTAATGCCTTTTCTTTCCTGAATATTGAGATTAAGACCATGAATTCCGTAAATGAATTCCCACAATTTCCAATCCAAATCATTGAAATTCCACTTGAATTTGAAACACCAGAAAGTCTTTTTGTCTTTGCAAATCACAAAGTAAGAGATTTTTTTTACAGCCATTTTGAAGTTATTTCATCAATAGATGAGTGGCAAATGATTTATGAGTTGATTGAGAAGTTATGTGTTTACGGGTTCTATTTTCAATTCAAGAATCAATGGTTGATTGGGTTCAAATCACAAAACAGTTTTTATGAAAATGATTCATTCCAAAATCAAATCTCAAAATGGGGATTAAGCCAAACAGAAACAATTAAGCCATTTGCCAACAGTTATTA
>CAZVPY010000006.1:0-23448 GCA_964629135.1 uncultured Thermotogaceae bacterium
GGTAAACTCAAGGACGAATTACCATTGGCATTCGAGGCAGAAAGGCTCACAGCATAAGAACCCGGCACCATAAACTGAACTTCCGGATTTTGAGAATTTAAGGTTGAACCATTAAGCAGTTGATAAGAAGCGGGCGTAATGTTCCATTCCGACCGTGGACAGGACCTCGTCCCCGTTCCGGCTTTCCAGCGACAACTGATAGGATCCGCAGACGGACACGCAGCCGGTGCAGATGTGGCTGAAAAAATGGTGCGTGCTTGTAATGATATCGGTATCCAATACTGCACGTTGTTTGCCTTTTCAACGGAGAACTGGAAACGTCCGGGAGAAGAGGTTGAATTTTTATTCCAAACCTTGATTTACTATTTGGAAAAAAGATCACCTGAAATGATAGAAAAAGGTGTCAGAATACGTTTTACCGGACATATTGAATCCCTTCCTTGGGATGCATACGAATGCGCAAGAAAGATTGAAGTCAATTCAAAGCACTGTGATGATTTTCAAATGATCATCGCACTGAATTACGGTGGGAGACAGGAGATCTGGGATGGTGTACTGCGCATGTTTAAAGCCTTTGAAAAAGGAGAATTGAAATTAGATGATTTGAAAAATGACCAACCGGAAAAGTTCAGGAGCTTTTTAAACCTTCCAGATGTACCGGATCCCGATTTACTCGTAAGAACAGGCGGGGAAATGCGATTAAGCAATTTTCTCCTTTGGCAGATGGCCTATTCGGAGTTGATTTTTACCCATACCATGTGGCCAGATCTGGATCGTGAGGTACTTTTAACCCTTCTAAAAGAGTATTCCGAAAGGGAAAGACGATTTGGGGGATTGTAAAGACTGCTTTAAAGACCGTTAGTCCCGATATGAGTGGAGTTGATATCATTGTCACCGGATAAAAAAGAATTAAGAAACAGATGGAAATACGGGGTTATATTTGGTACTGCTACAGTCTTGTTACTTTATAATTATTGGACTATCGTGATCCTGGGATTTCTCGCCTGTTTGGCTTCTGGATCGGAATATGTGAAACTGTTGTTTAGTGCCTATAAAAGAACTACTGAGAATCCAAAGGTGATGACCGGGGAAATGAGTATTTTAACCGCCCTCATTCCAGGGATATTCTTCTTATCCGGGATTTGCATTTTTTTAGAACGATTAGACTTTTTGATTATAGTTTATGCCCTGATCATTCCGGTATTAGGCGGGATAGGGGTTTTTGTTTATCAGGATCACGATAAAATCAACGAAATCATGAACAACGTAATTTTGGGTATCTTTTACATCGCGTTACCCTTGACTTGCATCCTTTACATCTATAAAACATTCGGTTGGATTTACTCCTTATACGCCATCACTTCCCCTTGGTTATTCGACTCCTTTGCCTTTTTCGTTGGGATCAAATACGGGAAACATAAACTGATGCCAAAGATCAGCCCGAAAAAATCGGTAGAGGGACTTTTGGGTGGGATGTTTTTTACCTTTTTAGGTTTGATCGTGATTACAGTGTTTATACAATGGATTTATCCTGCGATCAGTTTCTTTGGAAATGGTCGGGGTATCGAATTATCTGTTCTGGAATTGCTGATTCTAACACTTTTTATTACTTGGGGGGCAACACTGGGAGATTTATACGAGTCTTCTATCAAACGTTATCATGAAACGAAAGATTCAGGTGACATTATGCCTGGACACGGGGGATTACTTGATCGAATCGATTCATTGGTCTTTGTTGGACCTTTGACGTTGTTGCTACTTTTAATGATAAAATAATCGGATATCGGAGGGTTGAAAAACTTGAAATACATGACAGCAGGTGAAATTAGAGAACGTTTTTTAAAATATTATGAAAGCAAAGAACATTTTAGGATGCCAAGTTCATCGTTGGTACCCAATGATCCTCAATTGCTCTTTACCATCGCGGGAATGGTGCAGTTCAAACCCATTTTTTGGGGCAAGGTAAAGCCGGTGCACAAACGGGTGACCACCTGCCAAAAATGTGTGCGTACCAACGACATTGACGAAGTGGGCAAGACCAAACGTCATCACACCTTTTTTGAGATGCTTGGGAACTTTTCCTTTGGTGATTACTTTAAAGAAGAGGCCATCAAATGGGCTTGGGAGTTTTCAACGGTGGAGCTGAAAATGCCCCAAGAGAAACTGTGGGTTAGTGTGTATGAAGAAGATGAAGAAGCCTATGCCATTTGGCGGGATGTGATTGGCTTTCCCGAAGAAAAGATCATTCGCTTGGGGAAAAAGGATAATTATTGGGGCCCGGCTGGGCCTACCGGACCATGCGGTCCTTGTTCGGAAATATTCTTTGATACCGGTGAAAACCCGGATTGTCCTGATTCAGAGCATTGCAGTCCAGCCTGTGATTGCGGACGATTCTTAGAGTTTTATAACCTGGTTTTCACAGAGTTCAATTACAACGAAGATGGTACTTATACCCCATTGTCCAGAAAAAATATCGACACCGGACTTGGCTTGGAACGATTGGCCTCGATTATTCAGGAGGTTGATTCCAATTTTGAGACTGATTTGTTTAAACCCATCATTGAAAAAACCCAAAAGTTAACCGGTATGGATTACCACAGCAATAAAGAGGAAATGACGGCCCTTCGGGTGATATCGGATCATGTGCGTTCAGCTGTTTTTATGATTTCAGACGGTGTTATTCCCTCAAATGAAGGAAGAGGCTATGTGTTAAAACGAATCATTCGTCGAGCTTTAACATTTGGCTGGATACACGGGATGAAAAACCCCTTCATCTTTAAATTGGTGGCTCCAGTGGTTGAAATCATGGGGATACAGTATCCTGAACTCAGCGAAAAAGGTGAGATCATCACCCAGATCATCCTTGAAGAAGAGAAGAAGTTTGTGAGAACAATGGAACAAGGCTTGGAAATGATCGATAACCTTCTGAAAGAATCAAAGCAAGTAAATGGACAAAGGGCAACGCTCAGTGCAGCGGATGCCTTCAAACTGTACGATACGTACGGGTTCCCGGTTGAAGTGACACGGGAGATTGCCGCGGAAAAAGGTGTCAGTGTGGACTTGGAAGGGTACAGGGAATTGATGAATCAGCAAAGAAAACAGGCAAGGGATGCCAGAGGCGATAAGGAATACACCAAGGTTGCCAAGGTCTATGAACAACTGAATCCCGATTCCATCTCTTCAATAGAATTTATAGGCTATGACAGGCTTTCCGAAGAATCGCAAGTACTCTTTTTGTTGAAGGATGATGAATTGGTGGATGAACTTATCGAAGGCCAAACCGGTGATATCGTTGTGCGTATTACACCTTTTTACGATGAAAAGGGTGGCCAAGTTTCTGACAAGGGAGTCATCCACAATCAAAAATTTAGAGCCAGCGTGTTGGAGGTATTCAACCCTTACAATAAAGTAATCGTTCATCGTGCTCAGGTGGAAAAGGGAACGGTTAAAAAGGGAGATCGAGTTACCTTGGATGTAAACAATATGACCCGATTGGCAACGGCAAGAAACCACAGTGCCACGCATTTACTCCATGAAGCTTTGAAAAGAGTGCTGGGTTCACATGTAAAACAGGCCGGTTCGTTAGTATCTCCCAATCGCTTAAGATTCGACTTTTCTCATTTCAAGCCTTTAAGTGAGGATGAATTAGAAAGTATCGAACAGTTGGTCAATGAACAAATAATGCGAGCTATGAGTGTCAATACGGATATCATGAATCTTGAGGATGCTAAAAAATCTGGTGTGATTGCTCTGTTTGATGAGAAGTATTCTCAGACTGTAAGGGTTGTGAAAATGGGAGATTTCAGCGCGGAACTTTGCGGTGGCACTCATGTAAAAAACACCGGACAAATCGGTCCCTTTAAGATAAAAAGTGAAACCGGTATATCTTCCGGTGTCCGAAGAATAGAGGGTAGTACAGGATGGAACACCCTCGAAATGATGGACGAACAACAAAAAATCCTGGCTGAAGCTGCTCTTCAACTCAGTTCTGATCCTTCAACACTGGCGGATAGTGTGAAAAAGACTTTGGAACAGAACAAAGAACTTCAAAGAAAAGCCAAAGAACTGGAAGAAAAACTGAGCGGGCAAAATATTAAAGATATTCTCCAGAGCAGGATCAAAGAGGTAGATGGTATCAAATACCTGTCCATTGTTCAGGAGGATTCCAATCAAAACGTGATGCGTACCGTTGCAGATAATGCCATTAAGAAGGTCAAAGGTGGCGTTATTTGCATATTTAACAAACAGGAGAAAAGTGTTTCGTTTATTGTTAAAGTAAGTGATGATATCGCCGGTAAACAACTTCATGCAGGGAAAATGGCCAAAAGCCTTGCTTCCATATTAGGCGGCGGAGGCGGTGGAAGACCTGATTTCGCACAAGCTGGCGGTAAAAAGGTTGAAAACCTGGATCAGGCCATAGAAGCTTTACCTGAAATTATCAAAGATGCCTCAACATAGGATTGCCATCTCAGGAGACAAGGGAACAGGCAAATCCACTTGTTTTCAAGCGATCCTTGAGGAAATGACGGAAAATCAAATCTCTTATGCAGGATTTAAAACGTTTTTTTTAAAGACTGAGATGTTATGGTTGGAATGGGTCAATCGAAACGAAGCTAACATCTTAATGAGTCAAAAGACAGGGAAACGTTCCATGAGACCTGTTTTTGAGAATTTGGATAAAATCGGTGAACTGCTCCTGCAAATGGACTGGCAATCGAAAAATTTCGTTGCAGATGAAATTGGTTTTCTGGAGCAATTATCAAAAAGTTTGCAGAGGGGTATCTACAAAGCGGTAACGGATGCCCCTTTTTCCATTTTTACCATCAAAAATGTTGATTATCCTTTTTTAAAGCGATTGAAAACGATGGAGGGAATGCAGATGTTTGATTTAGACACCATGGATTGGCATCAAAAGGGAGATATACCCCAAAGGGTTATGGGTCGGCTGAAAAGATGCATGAAAGAAGAAAGAAACTCTTGGAGCTAAATACATGTGTTTTCATGATCATGATAAAATTCGGAAGAGTCCATTTTCGAAAAAACAGAAAAAGAGAAAAAGAACACGGGGGATAATATGAAGAAAAAGATTATAATCATAACAACAGGGGGAACCATCGCCATGAGAAAGGAAAGTGATGTGGTCATTCCCTCACAACTCGGCAATCAAAAGATTTCAGAATTATCCGGATTGGAGGAGTTTGGAATCATTGAAACAATAGATTTTTGTAATCTCCCCAGTCCTCATATGACACCGGAAAAGATGTTTGAACTTTCAAGACTAGTTCAAAATCTGGTGGATGATCAACAGGTAAACGGAGTTGTTATCACACACGGCACAGATACCCTGGAAGAAACGGCATATATGCTGGATTTGACAGTGAAGACCAGAAAACCCATCATCTTAACGGCCGCCATGCGCAATATCAACGAATTGGGAACGGACGGACCCAGAAACGTGTTTTCATCGGTGGAAGTTGCCGCTTCAAAGTACTCTGTCGGTTGCGGGACAGTCATCTGCCTGAATGATGAGATACACGCCGCAAGAGAGGTGACAAAAACTTACACCAGCAATGTAGCCACCTTTGATTCACCGGGTTTTGGTCCCTTGGGTATTGTCGATGAAGACGGTGTTTTCTTTTTTCGGAAATCATTGAGAAGGACCTATATCAAAACTGATGCCATTGAATCCAAAACCACATTGATTAAAACTTTTACCGGTGATAAGGGTGAGCTTATTGACTATGCCAGAGAAATGGGCACCAAAGGAATTGTTTTAGAGGGTTTTGGCAGGGGGAATGTTCCTCCACAGTTGACCGGACCCATAAAAAGATGTATCGCTGAAAATATTCCCATTGTTCTCGTTTCAAGATGCTATAAAGGAAGGGTTTTGGATATTTACGGGTATGAAGGTGGCGGTGCTTCTCTAAAAATTGCCGGGGTAATACTGGGTCACGAACAAAGCGGGCAAAAGGCAAAGATCAAATTAATGGTGTTGTTGGGAAGTGGTAAAACGGTGGAAGAAATAAGGGATTCATTTGAAATATCCACCTACGAACCGGATACCAGGGCGTTTTGATTGGAGGTGTTGCTATCAAAGGTGTAAAAATTTTATTCATCATATTTTTTCTCTCAGGTATGATGGCCTTTTCCTATTCGATGGAAGAGGTTTTAGAGGGCGTTGAAAAAACTACGTTCCAAGAATACGATATTCCTTATGTACAATGGTTCAACTCTGTTGAAGGAGAATTGAGAGCCGGGTACGACCCTTTCATGCAGAAAGGATTGGTTGGGGCGCAAGCAAACATTCAATTATTTGAAAAATTGGATTTATCCACATCTTTTGCGTTCTTGACAGATTTTGCCACTGATAATTCTTATCAATTCTCTTTGGGGGTCAGCTATGATTTTTTACGACCATCAGATGCAGATAAACGTTACAAAGAAGCAAAGAAAGAAGCTTTAAAACGTCAATTGCAATCTGTTGACTTATTTTTTGAATATTTAAAAAAGAAGATTATGCTTACAGAGTCAGAGGGTGATATCATATTAGCGGCTAAAGAAAAATTGGAACGAGTGGATATGGCTTATCTCGCCATTAAATTGGAAGCCATGTCTTCACTTGAAAATGGAGAACCTCAAATCACAGGCTTGTCCCAATATCAACCTGAAAAAATCGATGAAGATATTGTTCAAACAGCGGTTATCAGGTATCTGAATTTTTTTTCACAAAGTGGAGACAACGGTGAACAAAGCTCTTTATATGCCCTGTTTAGAACGGATTACAACACGTTCCTTCAAGGAATTTCAGCAGGAATCGGAGGGGCTTATGACTTCCAAACACCAGTTCAAACCACAGTTTCTGATAAGTTAGAAGAAATTGAAATTAGAAAAAACAAGCTGTTACACGATGTCTTAACCGATGAAATGCCCTTTGTCAAAGAGGAATATCAAAAACTTGAACAAGAGATAAACAGTGCAACGTCCAAAATAGTTCGTGGTGAAATGACCAAAGAAGAGTTGAACCAACTGCAGAAGATGTATGTGGAGCTTGAAAATCAATACATTGAAATGATTCTTGAAGCAGTTAAAATAGAATATATCTTTACAGTACTAAGCGGTCTAAGCGTTAGGTGATCACGAAAACATTTATCACAAAAAGGACTTGAAATGCTGGAAGTATTAACAGGAACCGATGATTTTTCAAAATATGAATATTGCAAAAATTTCGCGAAAAAAGAAAATAAGCAGTTCAAATTCTTTAAATCCAAGGATTGGAATGAATTTGAAGATTTCTTGCCTTTGCTTGTAAAAAGATCACTTTTTTCAACAGATTATTGCTGTTATTGTGATTTTCACGACGGTCTTTCAAAAAAAAAGTTGGATGTGATATTGGAATTAGCCCAAATAGTAGAGGATTCCGAGGCAAATGCCCTATTTATCGGAAGTGAAAAACCTCTGAAAGGTTTAAAAAAAAGCAAACATGTCTTTCAACTTCCAAAGCCCTGGAAAGACAATGAATGGAAAGAACTGGTTCGTTCTCAGGGAATTAAAATGGGACTGGATTTAACTGATGAACAGATCAACCGTTTGGTTTATGATACAGGACCGGACATGTGGCGAATTCATAATGAATTGAGAAAATTTATCGACCTTTCAGAGGGCAATAAAATAGATGAAGATACCTTTAAAGACCTTTTTTATTCTTATACCAAAGAGGACCTTCAAAACTTTATTTGTGATTTTGCTAACAGAAACTCATCAAAGGCATTAAACAAGTTAGATGAGATTTTAACAGAAAATAATCCTGTTCAAATTATCTATCGCTTAAGTCTTTTTTATACCTTGATTTACAAGATAAAACTGCTTTCACCAAAACAATATTTTGCATTTAACGATATCCGAGACCTGGCTACAAAAACACAGACAAATATACCAATGATTTCGCAACTAGTGGGGTTTTCTTTTAAAAAAAATGAGTATAAAGAGAACATAGTAGCTCAATATACAATAGATGAAGTTGAACAGTTGTTACTCGATATACTTTTCCTCGAAATTGATTATAAAAGCGGGAAAAAAGATTTCCGAGCTCAGCTGATTGGCTTTTTTCAAAAAACGCGAAGGTGACCATTGAAAAACAGATTATACGATAGAAACAGCAAAAAACAGGATGTTTTCATTTTAATCATTAACATGATCATGATTTATTGTCTCTTGTCATGGGATTTGGTTTTTGGAGATGTATTTGCATTAGCACCGGGTTATATGTTGACGTTGGTTTATTTATTGGAGAAACATGTTCCTATGCTCATCATCATATCTACATTTTATGCCTTTTTATGGTCTCTTTTCTATCAAGCCTTTTTGTGGTTATCTCCTGTGATTTTTATCTTCTTTGTTCTTTTGTCCATTTTTTATAATCGAAAAAGGAAAAGTATCGGGGGATGGTATATTCTTTTTTATTTCGTCCAGTTCATATTTTGTGTGGGATTTTATAATCAATTTCAGATTCTATATACTCAATTCATCCAATTGGGCTTATATTTTATTGTTTTTATTCATGCGAAGACATCTAAAAGAACTTAAAGAATTCTACCAGAATGATAATTGGAAAAACAACAGTGAAAAAGGGGTAATTGTGTTATAATCCATTGAGTTTTTCTTACTGAAGTCTTTGGTTTTCCCGACAATGATCCCGTATTTTTTTGGAGGAATTTAATGTTTATCGCTTTGACATTCGTGTTTCTTTCTTTATCAATATATCTGTTAGTTGTGATTAGCTTTTTAAATAGAAAAATAAAGAACAACCAAGTGGATAAGGAAGAGTTGAAACGGTTGATATCCAAGGTTGATGAATTGACGGTGAGTTCAAACGAAGCGGAAATGGAAACCCAAAAACTGGATAATACCGTTAAACTGTATGAAAATGTCATACAAGCAGCCTCCAGACTAATAGAAATGGCTTCTCAATCCGATTCAGATGAAACATTTTTAAAAAAGCTCTTGGAAGAATCGGTGGCGATTATTCCGGAAGCGGAATACGGAAGCGTTGTGTTGATGAAGGATGATGAGTGGCGCTATGTACATGCCATTGGTCATGATTTTGCAGTTCTCAATTCACTGGATTTGAAGCGAGAGTATTTTCTTGATCCAAGAAACTCGGATGATACCATGTATTTTGACTCCAATGTTTTTGTTATCGATGGGATAGAGAGGCGTAATTACAAACTTCCCGATGATATTTATCCGATTTTTTACAAAGCCACAAAAAGAACTTATCAAACCGCCATCATGGAGATTGATATAGGCGAAGATATAGCTGGGACTATCGCTCTGGACACCTCTCAAAAAAGCGAAAGTGTCTTTTCAAACGAATCGTTAAAGATGTTTGGTGCATTGGGCAATATTGCTGCAACGTTTATGGCCTTTCAACGTTTAAATCAAGTACATGAAGAGTTCCAAAAGGAGATTATTCTCTCTATAATTCGAATGATGGAGATACACGATGAATATACTCGAGGGCATTCCGAGATGGTTGCGGAACTTTCTCAAGAGATAGCAAAAACTTTGGGGTATGGCGAGGAAGCGGCAAAAGAGGTTTATTGGTCGGGATTGGTTCATGATATTGGGAAAATTCTTATCCCGGGTTCTATTTTAAACAAACCAGGGAAACTATCCTCATCGGAGTTTGATATAATTAAAAAACATCCCGTTTGGGGATATGAGGTTTTAAAACAATCCAAATATCTTTCTAAGATCGCCCTAAATGTAAGATTTCATCACGAGCGATATGATGGGGGTGGATATCCGGATTCATTGAAAGGTGATGAGATTCCCTCCATATCCAAAATATTATCTGTGGCGGATACATGGGATGCAATGACGAGAAACAGAGCTTATAGAAAAGCCTTGGATTTAAACAACGCCATCAAAGAAATGGAACAAAACAAGGGGAAACAATTTGATCCTCAAATAGTAGAGGTGTTTTTGCCAATAATCAAACAAAGGATTTCAGAAGGGAAGGCAGTTGATTGATGTGAACATTCTTGTTGCAGATGATTCGGTTTTGATGAGGAGAAATCTTAAGAATATATTGAAGCAAGCGGGTTATCATATCGTGGCTGAGGCTTCCAACGGAAAAGAGGCCGTGGATCTTTACCGAAAGCATCAACCCGACTTGGTTACAATGGATATTACCATGCCTGTAATGACTGGGATAGAAGCGGTTAAGGCTATTATAGAAGAAAATCCAAATGCCAATATCATAATGATTTCAGCCTTAGATCAAAAGCATATGGTGTTTAAAGCCCTGGAATGCGGTGCAAAACATTATATTGTAAAGCCTTTCAAAGTATCGGCTGTGTTAAAAGCAATACAACATGTTCTCAATCCGGAGGATAAACAGGGTGATCACAATCAAGAGTCTCAAGAGAAAAGAGAAGCCAAAAAAACGGACACCAATTCCCAGATGCCTTATAAAGTTTCGAACACCGATGGGGTTTTTTATATCTCTCTTTTCACAACGTTGAACAACAGACAGTATTTACAGTTGGAAGGCACCATACAAGGTTTGCTTTCTATGCCGAATGTCCATATCTATTTTGATTTAAGTGCCTGTGATTATCCCGATGAAATGTGTTTCGCCTTAAAGCCATTGGTAGACAAGATTAAAAATTCAGGTGGAAATACAAAATTTATTAAATAACTTATTTTTCAATAACTCCGAATTTCAGCATGCCATATTCTGTATGAAGGCTGTAAATGTGTTTTTCTTTGTCCGGATAATTTAAACAGCCATCATTACATTTTAAGGAGACCGGTGAGCTGATAGATAAAACCGCTTCCTTTTTGGATGCTTCCCGCATGGCATTTCCTACAAAGATATTACACTGCTCACAAACACCATCCGAAATATCTTTTTCACTTAACGTACTGGTGTCAATATTCATCAGTAGCTTAGATGCAAATATCTCTGCGATTTTTCTTTCTGCAGATAAGAAAACCGTAGCGTAAACAGAACCACTTAGTCGAATCAATGCGTTATACCTATATAATTCTATCCCGTCATAAAACTGCTCTTGATTTAATTCACTTAACAAAATTTTTTGAGAGCCAAGAAAATCATCCACTTCTATTTTTATCATATCCAGAATGGCCTTTATGGGTAATTCAGGCATTTCATGTGCTTCTTTGATAGGAATGATGAGCTTAAAGGTCGTACCAAAGTCCTTTTTCGTTTGAATTTCAATCTCACCTTGAAATTTTTCCAGTTCATGTTTCAGTGCTGATAAACCGACACCCCTGCCGGAAATATCAGAAACCTTTTTACTGGTACTTAGACGATCTTTAAGTATCAATTTTAATTTTTCGCTTTGATCCATATTTTCAAGTTGTTCTTCTTCTACAAAGCCTTTTTCAAGGGCGGCATTACAAACGGCACTTAGGTTTATACCTCGCCCATCATCGTGAATGATAAGTTCTATCAATTCACCGTTTTTGTTGACTTCCACTTTGATTTGTCCATATTCGGATTTTCCTTTTCTAGCACGTTCTTCAGGGTTTTCAATCCCGTGATAAATACTGTTTCTGAAAAGATGTGTAAGAGATCTTATTAATGATTTGTACAGCTCCCTGTCAACAGGGATATCCTCACCTTCAATGATAACCGGATTGATAAATTTTCCCATTCTTTGTGCCAGTTGACTGGTGTAATTCTTGTAATAAGAAAGAAGTTCGGTAAAGGAAGTGTATCTCAAGCGCTTTAATTCAATAAGGAATTCTCGGCCCTCTTCTCCCAATTCACTTTCAGCGATCTTATTTTCCAGTTCGTAGATACGATCGGGATCGATTGATAGTTTTTGCTCTAAAGAGAAGAAATCAGAACCCAACAACTCTCTGATAATATCAATATCTTTTCTGATCCAGGAATTGTAATCGTAGGAGTTGAAAAAATCAACCAGTTGATTGTTAGTATATTTTAAGAGTGATTTTCTTTTATCATTTAAGATTGTTTCAAAATCGTGAAGCGAAGTAACAGCGTTAATCGTGTCAAAATTGGCAAAACTGCCCTTATAGGTGTGAATCATTCTGAAAATTTCTGCAATCTTGTCTTCGTTGTCAAGTTGGCTGTTACAGATTTGCTCCATACCATTCATGGTAAAATCCCTGAAATCCCTGATAAGTTCTAAATAATCTTCTCTGGAATTCAAGACTTTGATGACCATTTTTAGTATATTCCTCTCGTTTTCTATTTCATTCTGTAACTCCACTTTTTCGGAGATGTCGTGGAGAATCACCATGATCTTTCGGCCTTCAGAATCGGTATCAATCAATTTATAATTTAGCTGGATTGTCTTTGTTCCTAATGTGATTGTTTCCGGCAGAAGGGATATATACATATCAATGGCGTAAGGCCTATCCTCATGCATGATTTTTGTAAAAACTCTATCCAAAAACTCAACAGTTTCATGTTTTTCGTTTCCGAGGATTGTCGAGATGGAACGATTTGAGATCTTCTTACCAAACATGGTTTCGCATTGTAAAGAATATTCCGGATCAATGATCAAGGATTCTGAAAAGGTTAAAAAGCCTTCCTCTGTATTGTCCAATAATGTTTTAAGGGCAACAGTTGTTTTGTTTAGCTCATAAGTTCTTTCTTCAACCTTACGGTCCAGCTCATTATAAGAGCTTTCAAGTTCCTCATTCATGGCTGTCAACTCTTCATAGGATGCGTAAAGTTCATTGGAAGTAGATTGTAACTCTTGGTAAGTTTTTTGGAAATCCCTCACCATGATGATGCCAAAGCTGAAGATGATGATCATAGAAGACAATGCATAGACCGGGAAAGGAATTATAACACCTATGAGTTGAACGATTAACAGATAAACGGTACTGGCAGTCAAAACGGTGACCGGGTAGATAAATTCAGTTGTTTTGCGATTAAAAGATAAAAAGACCATAAAACTCAGGTTGATATAACTGATAATGTATTGGGCAATATCGAAGCCCAAATAGATGACAAAACAAGCGGTGATGTTAGGGAACAGAAGCTTGTGACTGATGTTGTTTTTAGAATCACTGTTGTAATAGGATTCGATGCCGATAACCAGAAAGTAAATAAAAAGGGTGTAGCTTATGGGTTGTAATACAGTAAATAATTGATCAGAGGAAAAGAAAACAAAGAAATCTGGAGAATTGATGATGTACAAAAAACTCCCCAAGGCATTGAATATCATAGCAATTCCCATTGCTACATAAGAGTTTTTTTTGGTGGCTACATGTTTTCCCAATGAAATGAGAATTACAGATAATAAAGCTCCCATGCCGAATATGATGAGATAAAAATCCTGCCCTAGAAATTTGATGGTATTGATTTGACTTCTTAAACTGATAAAATCCCCAAAATAAGGGGAAGAATAAATTTCCAACCGATCTCTACCCATATATTGGATGATGACTTTGTTGACATCTTTCAGAAGTTCTGGGTTGATTTTTTCGATGTAAGAGTACAAGAGCTGGCTGGATTTATCGAAATCTTTGGGGAACATGGTATCTGTAATCAATTGACCGTTAAAAATAACCTGGACCTGTGTACCTTGCACAGCTGGAATTAAAAGACCCGGTGCCTTTTTGTCCGAGAGTTCAACCTCCCCGTAAAGATTAAAAAAGATAGGTCCTCTTTGATCAATCTCCAATGGAAAGTTTAATTCACTCAATTCAGGTATTACAGAGTTGTTTTCTTCTTGTTGTTCCGAATCATCAGGTTGAGGATGATAAGATGAAATCCAGTCAACCTGAATGTTGTCCTGACTGTTGATTGGTGTAAAAAAAAGGACGTAGAAGATGATTAAGACCGCAAAAAACACAAATAATGCACTAGCGGTTAAATAGAGTTTCTTTCTATTCATCATATGTTTTTAGTTTGAAATTATTGATAGCCGAATGGACCTCAACTTCTAAATCGGCTTCATAATCCACTTCTTGAAAAACATCATCCACCGAGATGTTGTTAATTGCTGATTCCATTGTTTTGGTATATCTGATGTCAGCCGGGGCAATGATATCCAAATTGTTAATCGCGGATTCACAAATTATTTCAAGAGGTTTTGAAAACTCCTTGACGGTTAATTCCAAATTTAAAATAGCTGTGTTGATATCGATGATTTCGATGGGATTCTTGTCAAGTAAAATATCACCCTTTAATACTGCCGAATCGATTAACAATTCAAGGTTGGCTTGTTGGGGGATACGAAGATGCAGTTCATATCTGGGCTTTCCAAAAAGGAAAAATTTATTGTCATCTCTTCGTGTGATGCGAACCCTGTTTCCGGAAACTCTGATATCCGTATCATCCACATGTGAATAATAAGTACCGCTGATCATGTTTTCAATATTTTTATCACTAACCACTTCCAAATACACCGTAGGTAAGTCCAATTCTAAAATGTTTTTATCTGCGGTCTCATCCAATGCTACTTGAAATTGATATTCTTCGTAGGTTTTATCTGAAAGAAAATCAGTAGGATAAAAGATCAAAGCAAGTGCAAAACATATGATGAAGATGGCGTTGATAAAACGAAGCCATCTCAGTCCCTTAATTTTTGACAAGATAGACAGCCCTATCAGAATTAGAATAAAAGGCCAAAGGTAAAAGAAATTCTCAAAAATTGTGGAAAAAATTGAGGCGTCAAACAAGCCAAAGACAAGTAAAACACCAATGACTAAAAGTAACACGCCAAAAAATAGAGGCATTACCTTTCCTCCCTGAAGAAACGTAATAAAACAGCTCCACCGGCTAATACCAGCAATATACCAATGATGACCCTCCAGGAGATGTTAAATGAGAATATTTGACTGAATAAAAAGACGATTCCAACAATTACAATCCCCACGCCAATGGCTAACTTGCCCCGGCGTTCCTTTTCCAACTGTTCTTTTATCCTCTGTTCACTGTTATAGGCTCCGGTTGTTTGATCAAATTCAGAATCGTAAACATCAGAACTTGCTTCCTCTGGACCTTGAGTTGTTCTGTTTTTTAAAGGTTCTTCTGGAATAATGATCCAAGCTACGATATAAAGAAAGATACCAGCTCCTGCTAACAAGATGGTTGCTGCCCAGATTAGTCGGATAATAACCGGATCCACGTCCAGATATTTTCCCAAACCGGAACAAACACCGGCAATGACTCGGTCATCTCTTGACCTGTATAATCTCTTTTCTGTCATTCTTTTCACCACCTATTTTTATTTTTCAAGTCTGAATCCATCGGGTAATAACTGGGAAAGTTTATAATCCTTTTCTTTTCCCTGTGTATTGATCAATATAACATCCATATCTCCGAATTCCCAAAGAAACTGTCGGCATGCTCCGCAAGGTGAAGCGGGGTCCTCTGAACGCGTTGCCACGGCTATTGCTTTAAACTCCAGTTCTCCCTCGGAAACTGCTTTTACGCATGCAACACGTTCAGCACAAATCGTCAAGCCGTAGGATGAATTCTCAATATTGGCACCGGTGTATATCTTGCCGCTTTTTGTGAGGATAGCAGCACCTACAGCAAAATTGGAAAACGGGCTGTAGCTGTAATCAAGCATTCTGATTGCCTCTTCCTTAATCTTCTTTATCATGATGATCCTCTTCCCTCTCAATAGTTTTTTTGAATATTTCCTCTTCGTCATCATCGTACATCTTCATCCTGACCTCAGGTTTTACGATCATTTTAATCTTCTCAATTCTCGTTTTGCTTGCGGCCAGAATTCTGAAGTAAAATCCGTTGACTTTCATTTCCTCTCCAACTTTTGGAACCCTTTCGAACAGTTCCAATAAATAACCGCCGATGGATTCAAAGTCAGTTTCAGGGAACGTGACGTCCAATTCCCTTTCTATATCGTTAATGGGGACTTTCGAATCGATGATATAGGTGTTGGGGTTGAGCTTGTCAATTCCAAACACTTCCCCTTCATCAAATTCATCCATAATTTCTCCCATAACTTCTTCAATGATATCTTCTATGGTTACCAGACCTTCTGTACCGCCGTATTCATCAACAACAATGGCCATGTGAACCATGTTGTCTTTAAACTCCTGAAGAAGGGCGTCAATCTTCTTCGTTTCCGGGACGTAATAGGGAACACGACTTATCTCTCTGGCATTCAGTTTCTCTAAAATATCCGTTCCCCGCTCATCAATTACCTTGATGATATCCTTTGCATAGAGGATACCGGTGATGTTGTCGATGTTATCCGTATATACTGGAAACCTGGAGTAACCTTCATCCCTGACATATGATAGAGCTTCAGAGAGCGGGGTGTTCTCATCCAGTGCCACCACATCCACCCTTGGGATCATGATCTCTTTTACATTAGTTTCCTTGAGACCCAGAGCCCTTGTAAGCATCTTACTTTCTTCGATTTCTATAGCACCTTCTTGAGCCCCGACCTGCATCGCGTAAACGATTTCATTTTCGGTGATGAACGGTGTGTCCGTTACAACTTTACCACCAAGGATTCGGATGAAAACGTTACTGATTCTTACCAATAACCAAATTAAAGGGGTTAGGACAATACTGAGAAAGGTGATCAGACGAATGATCCAGTTAAAAACCTTCTCAGGATTTTGGGTGGCAAAAACCTTGGGTGTAATCTCACCAAAAATCAGGATCAGCATGGTCATGATACCGGTGACAATCGCGGTTGCATTTCCCGCATTGCTATCAGGTAACAGGTTTAAAGCGATCAAGGTTGCCAAAGATGAGGCAAAGATGTTCACAAAATTGTTAAAGACCAAAATAGTCGTCAACAGCTTGTTTGGTTCGTGTAATGCCTTTTCAACGACCTTACGTTTTTCCTTGGAATCGGCTTTTTCGGCCAATTCTTTCAATCTGAGCTTGGTCATGGAGCTAAGAGCTGTTTCAGAGCCCGAAAAAAGGCCCGATAACAATAACATAATTCCCAATAAAACAAATTGCAAAATCAGTGAACTGCTACTAAAAGGTTCTGGTTCCACTTGAAACCCCACCGTCCTTTCGAATCTTAATAATGATATTTTTCACCATTGATTATTTTCATACTTCTGTATATTTGCTCAGTTAGCAAAAGCAAAGCCATTTCATGTGTAAAGGTCATCTTTGAAAGAGAGAGAACTTTAGCAGCAGAACGCTTTACATCATCATGAAAGCCTGTATAACCGCCAATGGCAAAGAACAACTCACGTGAAGTGATTTGCCTGTTTTGGATAAATGTTGAAAATCCCTTTGAGGTTAATAGCTCACCACCCTCATCCAAGATGATTAGCTCTTCGTTTTTTATCTTTTTTAATAACGAAGTAGCTTCTTTTTTTTGAATAGTTTCAATCTGCTCTCTATTCATATCGCCACCACTTTTTAATTCCAAAAGTGATAAATTGACATAAGGCTTCAGCCATTTACAATAACGTTCTACGCCACTTATAATAAAACGAGTCTTTAAAGAGCCAAAATAAGCTATTTTTATCATGGAAAATTATATCATAAAGCCCATGAAACTTGAAGTGATGGTATAATATGGTTGAAAGCAAGTTTAGCTAATGTGTTGAAATATCTATTCGGAGGGAGAATCATCATACAGACAGGCGAAAAAAAGCGAATTGAACGACTTCAAAATATCATTGGCATCAGCTTCAAAGATGAAAAGCTCCTCTTTCACGCCCTCAGGCATACTTCATATGTTAACGAAAAGGCGCGTTTTAAGAATAAGTTATTGTTATCCAATGAGCGGTTGGAATTTCTCGGTGATTCTGTGGTGGGTTTGGTGATAGTGGAATATTTGTTCAAGCATTTTGCCAAAAATACGGAAGGAGATCTAGCTAAAGCAAAATCCGTTCTTGCAAGCGAAACCATATTAGCAAAAGCAGCTCGAAAGATTACCCTGGGAGATTTCATTTTCATGGGTCACGGAGAAATGATGTCTGGTGGAAAGGATCGTGATTCCCTACTGGCTGATGCCTTTGAAGCGCTTTGTGCTGCTATTTACATTGATCAGGGCTTGGAACGAGTCAGGCAGTTTATCATCGAACATATTTTCGAATACATTGATGTGGTGATGCGTGATTCCTTGTTGCTGGATTACAAGACAAAACTGCAGGAAATGACTCAATCCAAGTTAAAAAGTCTCCCGGAATACAGACTGATCGATTCCATTGGCCCCTCACATGACCCGGAATTTGTTGTGGAATGTGTGATCGGAGAAAAAAGATGTGGAGAAGGAAGGGGAAAAAGCAAAAAAGAAGCTGAGCAAAAGGCGGCAAAAGAAGCGATTGAAATGTTAAAGAGAGAGAAAAACTTTTGAAGAAAAAAAAGCTTGCTATCATTCCCGTTTTTCTCCCCTGGATGGGATGTCATAATCGTTGTATCTATTGCAATGAACATGCCGTGACGGGTTACGATGTACTGAATTATCAGGATCAAGACATACTCCATCAACTGGAGAAATCTGTTAAAGCACACTTGACACAAGTTAAAGGAAAGGGGAAGATACAAATCGCCTTTTTTGGCGGGTCTTTTTCCAATGCCCCCATCCCTTTGCAAGAGAAGTTTTTAAAATGGGCCAATCGATATGTGCAAAACGGAGCCGTGGATTCCATCAGAATTTCCACCAGACCTGATGGAATTACAAATGACCAGATAGAGCTGTTTAAACAATATCATTGTGAATCAGTGGAACTGGGGGTTCAAAGTTTTACAAATGACGTTTTGGAAAAAAATAACCGGGGACATGATTCTCTCATAGCCATAAATGCAGTAAATGCGCTTCTTTCAGCAGGTATCGAAACCGGTGTGCATTTAATGACAGGTCTTTACGGTTCATCTCAAGAAGCAGATGACGAAAGTTTTAAAAAGGGATTGTCCCTAAATCCTCACAGTATGCGGGTCCATCCCACATTGGTATTGAAAGACACCCCCCTTGAGAAATTGTTTCTTAAGGGAAAATACAAACCGTTAAAACTGAGAGAGGCCGTTGAAACGCTGGGCAAATATATCCTCTTGTCCCGTTCAACCCAAGTTAAACTGAACAGGCTGGGTTTGTTTATCCCACATGATCTGACTGCATCTGTTGTAGCCGGACCTTATCATCCCGCTATCGGTGATATGGCCTATCAGATGGCCAATGTACTTGAGGTAAAAGCACTATTGAAAGAAAATGATCAGGTTACTGTGGATAAACGTACATACGATGGCTTTAAAACCCATAAGGGTTTTTTTGATCAATATGTAAAAAAAGAAATGGAAACGGATAGAATAAGTGTTTTTCCGGAGGTGAATGAATGAAAAGAACTAGTCTAATCGTTATACTCATCTTCTTTTTCGCATTTATGGCATTTTCAGTAAAGATAGAAGATTTCGTGAAAAATATATTTGAACAATATCCCGATGCCGTTGCCGTGGAGCTGACATGGCAAAGTGCCTATGACAATTACAACGCCACTTTATTAAAGGCTGATTCCAAGTTGACCATTATGGAGGCTGATTTGGCGAGACTTCAGGCGTACAAAGCCTACATGCAGGAACGGTGGCGGGTGATCAAAGAGGTTTTTAACATACTGCTGGAACTGGAAGAAATCTCTATCAAAAAGGCCATCGCCGAGATTGAGTACAAAATGTACAGTGAAGATCTGGCAAACAAAGAAAAAGCCGTTGCTTATGGAGGGGTTTCTGAAAGAGATGTTGAAATTGCCAGAATCAACACTGACAACAGCAAAGGGAAATTGGATTATTACAAAAGCATCCAATATCAAAAAGAAGAATACATAAGGGATACACTTTTTGTTTCAGAACTACCTGAATTATCGTTGAACACCGAAGACATTCAACCCTTAACCGTAGAAGAAATGAACACCATCAAAGAAGATAATATCGACCGAAAGATAGAAAGTTACAAAAAACAAATTGAAGAAACAAAATACAAATTGGCACAAAGTGGTATGACCACATCCTACTTGGCTGATGTGAACAAACGTTCCGCAAAGATTCATGAATTGAAAGAGGAATCCTACGCCAACGCTTCCCTTTACAACATCAATTTGGCCTATGAAGACGTGAAGTATTCTTCCTTAAAATACGACAGTGCGCTTAGACTAAAAGAGATATATCTTCAACAGCTGTCAAAACTACAGGAAGCCCAACGGGAAGGTTATATCACCTCTTACGATTATTATCAAGGTGTGTTGGACATTTACGAATACGACAAACTGGCCTGGCAGGAAAAGTACAATCTGTTTGAAAACATCTGTCTCTATTTACAAGCAAAGGGAGCCGATCCCATCGAAACCCTCCCGGAATTCATACAGCAGAAGGAATGATAAAAATCATATTTCACAGCGAACGACTTTCAAAACAAGTGATTCAACAAGTGATCCATGACTTGAATCCTCAGGATCGAGTTAAAAAGGCACTGCAAGAGAGATTATTCACAAAAAACCTGCACCTGCTTGCCATTGGAAAAGCCGCCTGGGACATGGCCCATGCAGCTCACGAGGTTTTGGGTGAGCGCATCAACAAGGCCTTGGTGATTACCAAACACAACCATTCAAAGGGGAAAATTGGACATTTTCAGATCATGGAAGCCGGACACCCCATCCCGGATGAAACAAGTATAGAAGCAGGGCAGAAGGCAATAGAGTTGTTTTCCGGATTGAAAGAAGACGACGAACTGATCTTTCTGATTTCGGGCGGCGGATCAGCGCTGTTTGAAGTCTTGTATGACGGATTAACACTAGATAACCTGCAACAGATCACAAAGAAATTAATGGCATCCGGTATGGATATCAAAAAGGTAAATGCCGTGAGAAAGAGACTTTCCTTAATAAAAGGAGGACAATTTGCCGAAATTGTGGCTCCTGCATCAATAAAGGCCTTCATCATCTCTGATGTTCTTGGAGACAGTGTTTCCGACATCGCATCCGGCCCGGTTACACCGGAAGAATTGACACCAGAACTCTCAGAAATCGTATCACAGTTAAAGCTTGAAGAGGATAAAATCACCCAAGCGATTCAAAGAAAACTGCCAAACAAGGTTGAAAACGTTCAAGTAAAGATCATCGATAATGTTGTTCACGCCTGTCAAAGTGCCAAAAACCATTTTGAAAAAAAAGGCATTCCGGCAACTATCATCACCACCTGCCTTGAATGCGAAGCCAAAGAAGCAGGGCATTTCATCGCAACCATGATCAAAGACATTTATAAAAAAAACTCTGATTTTACAAAACCCCACTGCCTCATCTTCGGCGGTGAAACCCTGGTACACATTCAGGGAACGGGCAAAGGCGGCAGAAATCAGGAACTGGCCCTTTCTGCAGCCATCGCCTTGGATGGCCTAAAAGCCGATTGTTGCCTCTTTTCTCTGGGTACCGATGGAACAGACGGCCCAACAGACGCTGCCGGTGGAATCGTAACCCCCGAAACCATCCAACAAATGAAAAAAGCAGGAATTACCCCTTCCCAAATGTTGCAAAACAACGACTCTTATTACGCCTTAAAGGGGGTAAACGCCCTAATCACAACCGGTCCAACCGGCACAAACGTCAATGACCTCATCTGTGCGGTGATTCTTTAAATCCAAGTATTTTCAGAATTTTCCTTTTATTACTTGCATTATTGCTTTAAGTGAAGAAATGAAATAAATTCATGATTATGCCGTCTAAAGTATAGAAGTTATATAATTATAACTATTAGGAGGAATAATAATGAAAACAAAGAAAAATTTATTGAAAACACTTGAAAAGAATATAATATATGTAGTAGATGAAAAGAACGGAGTAAAATGTGAGTATAACAACGATTCAAACAAGGTCAAATGTTATGTTTTGGAAGACAAGGGATTGGATGAAACGACTGTAAACGATGTCATTGAAAACTTTTGGGATTCACAGCCGGAGTATTACAGAGCAGAATACAACATTCTTTTATAAGCAAACACAACAACAAAAACACCTTCCGAAAACCCGACTTTATGTCGGGTTTTTTGATGGTATAATATTCCAGAATACGGTCTTTTTTTAGTTTTTTATACGATTTTGGGGGTATGTGTTTGAACGTAGACGGAATTACTTTAAGGGTGTTAATCAACGAATTTTCAGGTGTACTGGGTTCCAATTTTTTAAAGAAGGTACAGATGCCCACTTCGGGACGGTTTTATTTTGAGTTCAGTCATTCTATTTTATTTTGCTCTTTGCTTTCTTCAGATTGCTATTGTTGTTTAACGGATAAAAAAGAGGCCAGTCCGGCTCATCCGGATGGTTTTGTGATGCTTTTGAGGAAATATTTAAATGGCAGTAGGCTCCAACGGGTTGCTCAAATTGGGACGGATCGGATTATGAGTCTTGAATTAACCAAACGGGATGAAATTGGAGATGTGATTACATACAAGGTCTATTTAGAAATGATGGGGCGAAATTCCAATCTGATTTTGACGGATGAATCCGATCTCATTATCGATGTCTGGAAACGTACCATTACACAAACTCGCTCGCTTATACCTGGGGTTACGTATGAGCCCTATCTTGCCAATGGGATTGCCCTTACTGAATATGAAGAAAGGGGACTGGACTTTCTCATTGCACAGATCTCCGAATCTGGTCCAAACCGAAAATTAAGCAAATTTATCCAAAGTCAATTTCAGGGTATTGGCCGGCAAAACGTGGAAGAAATTGTTTATCGGTTAGATTTAAACAAGAATACACCATTATCTGATTTAAAGGATGAGCATATCCTGGCGTTGCATGAGATACTGATAACCATTTTTAATGAGTTGAAAGAAACAGCTCTTTATGTATATGAAAACGAGGATCAGAAATCGCTTATCTCACCTATGCCTTTACTGTATGCCCTTGAGATGGGTTACAGGGTTTCTAAAATGGAGCCCTCAAAGGCATTGGAAATGGTTAATGGAAAAGTCAGGTTGCGTTCCAAGCTTTCCGAAAAGAAGAAAAAGCTTGTGAAAACCTTGGAAAAAGAAATGAAAAGGGCTCAATCGAATATTGAAAACTTGGAAAAGGACTTGAAGGAATCTTCCAAGGCAGATCAGTTGCAAAAAAATGCGGAACTGATCATGGGCAATATCTACAAATTCGACACCAAGAAGAACTATGAAATCATCGATGTGACCGATTGGAAGACTGGTAAAGAAGTCAGAATCGAATTAGATAAAAAGTACAATTTGGCAGCCAACGCTCAAAGGCTTTTTAAGAAGGCATCGAAGCTTAAACGGCGTGAGGAAGTTGTCAAGAGAAGACTTCGAAAACTGAATCGCCATGTTTTCTATCTTGAAGGGATTTATGATGCCCTTGAAAATACCCAAACGACAGAAGAGCTGGAAGATGTTCAAGGGGAAATGAAAGATAACGGTTTGTTGCCAAAGACCCAGCCGACAAAAAAGGGGAAAGAAAAAGCCAAACGGGAAAGTTCTCCAAGGCGTTTTGTGT
>CAZVPY010000007.1:0-1065 GCA_964629135.1 uncultured Thermotogaceae bacterium
ATTTTTACGGAGCGATGGATGGTGCAAGTAAATTTGTTCGTGGAGATGCCATTGCCGGTATCATTATTGTTTTTATCAATATTATCGGCGGATTAATCATTGGGGTTGTCCAGCAGGGTATGGAAGTTGGAGAGGCAGCCCAAGTATTTACTTTGTTGACTGTTGGAGACGGTTTGGCTTCTCAGATTCCGGCATTACTTATCTCAACATCAAGTGGTATTCTCGTTTCAAGATCTGCCTCAGAATCAAACTTGGGTAATGATATGCTTCGTGAATTGGCCAGTGAAACGAAAGTGTTGTATTTAACCGGTGGTGTTTTGGTTTTTTTGACTCTGTTTACTCCCTTACCGACTTTTCTTGGTCTTCTTATAGGTGGAGGCCTTATTCTCATTGCTTATTTTTCCTCTCAAAAGGAAAAGGAAACAGCCGTTGCTGCTGCAGGTGGTGGAGGTGGTGGTGGATTTACCGGTTTGGAAGGTCCAAAACCAAAAGGCCCATCAGTCGGTGGTGAAGCAGAAAAAGCAGAAGCACCTAGTGCGCCATCTTTAACCTCTGCTGAAGAAGTTTCCGAGATCATTCAATCTGATACGCTGGATGTAGAGTTTGGATACGGGATTCTTCCTTTAGCTGATCCCGGACAGGGAGGGGACTTATTGGATCGGATCACCATGGTCCGAAAACAAACGGCTTATGAATACGGTCTCATTTTAAGTCCCATTAGAGTAAGAGACAGTGTTTTGTTAAAAGCAAACGAATATATGATAAAATTAAAAGGGACTGAATTAACTAAATATGAGCTGTGGCCGGATAGATTGTTGGCTATTAATCCGGGTACTGCTCAAGGAGTTTTACCCGGAATAGCGAGTAAGGAGCCTGCGTTTGGATTAGAGGCTTATTGGATAGATGAAAGCCAAAGGGATCAGGCAACCGGTCAGGGATATACTGTTGTAGATCCCCCTAGTGTATTTGCAACACATTTTTCGGAAATTGTGAAGCAGCACGCTTATGAATTGCTGGGTAGAAAAGAAATGGATTTATTGATTAAAGGGTTAAAAGAGAATTTTT
>CAZVPY010000007.1:1086-23207 GCA_964629135.1 uncultured Thermotogaceae bacterium
GAGCTTGTAGACGAAGTGATCCCGGATGTTTTGAAGATTTATGAAGTTCAAAGAATCCTTCAAAACTTATTAAGAGAAAGGGTTTCAATAAGAAACCTTCCATTGATATTTGAAACGATTTCCGAGTATGCGGAAAAAACGAAAGATATAGATTATCTAACTGAATTCGTGAGAAGAGCTCTCAAAAGGCAGATTTGTATTGCGAATCGTTCAGATGACGGTCAAATTCATGCGGTTGGGATTGATCCCAATTTAGAAAGACAGTTGTCATCTCAAATTAGAGAAACTGAAGATGAGAGATATCTTGCACTCAACCCCGATTTGATGCAGCAATTGGTTGACAGGTTTTCAAAAGGTGTGGAAAAAATCATGCAAAAAGGGTACATGCCGGTTATCGTTTGTTCGGGGAACATAAGAATTTATTTATATAAAGCTCTAGAGAAATCTCTCCAGAGTATAGCTTTTATTTCATATGAGGAACTTGTTGATGATATTCCCTTTAGTGTAGAAATGGTGATTAAAATATGAAGATAAAAAAGTATGTCGTAGACGATGTTAAGACAGCTTTAAAGCGAATCAAAAATGAGCTTGGAGAAGATGCGGTGATACTTCAAACCCGTAAGTTTAAAAAAGGGGGCTTTTTTGGCATTGGAAGTAGTGTCAAATATGAAGTCACTGCAGTTGCAGATGATAAGGAAAAGAGAAATGATTCAAAAAAACAGGAATCAAAAAATGAGTATGATGGATGGGTTGACAGCAAAAAGTTATACGAGCTCAAAAAGATCTTATCCCAAAATAGTATGATTAAAAACGAAAAAGTCCAGCAAACATCAAATCCTGTTAATAAAAGAAATGATTACAATCCTTCTATTCCCGAAATCGATTATCAATATCCCTCTAAACGGGTGAATAATAAAAATTATTATCCTGACAATACCTGGAACTCTACTAATAGCCAGAATAAGAGTCGCGAAGAAACCAGTGGCGTTTCTGTATCCGAACACAAAAACATCAGTGAAATGAAAAAAGAGATGTTATCCATGAAACGTTTGATGCAGGATCTTTCATTGAAGATGGATAAAGAATCGTATTTACCCGGTATCCCGGAAGAGTATAAAAAGATATACAAAGCGTTAAAAAAACATGAGTTAAACGATGATATTGCCAGAAAGATTGTTGAATCATTGAGAATAGTGACTCAAGATAAGAATATCAGTACCTTGGAATTTGAAAAAAAGTTCGTGGATATTCTACACCCAATCATCAAAACCGAAAATCCTTTAAAAGAATACGATAAAGGAGATATCATCTTTTTTGTGGGGCCAACAGGAGTGGGTAAAACAACTACGTTGACCAAAATTGCGGCCATGCTTTCTTTAGAAATGCGCAAAAAAGTTGGAATATTAACTATTGATACTTACAGGATAGCTGCGGTGGATCAGTTGAAAACCAGTGCAGATATTATGGGAATTGAAGTTGGAGTGGCTTATAACCCCGGTGAATTGAGAAGTATGTTGGAGAAGTTTATCAACTATGATTTGATACTCGTTGATACAGCCGGCAGGAGTCAGAAAAATGAGATGCAAATGTCAGAACTGACCAGGTATTTACAGATTGTAAATCCCAAATACATCTTTTTAACGGAAAGCATGAATGTCCGAAAAAACGATTTGTTTGACATTATTGAACAATTTTCGGTAGTATCTCCTACACATATTATACTAACTAAATCAGATGAGACGAGTTATTATGGTTCGATTGTAGAGATTACTAATAATTATGACATACCTGTGGCATTTGTGACAAATGGACAGAGAATTCCGGAGGATATTATGGTTGCAGATTCAAAAAGACTTGCTTCAATTATTGTCAAAGAGGTGTTGAAAAATGCCCGATCAAACTGAAACACTCAAACAAGTTGTTGCAAGTCAGAGTCTTGAAATCATATTGGTAGCCAGTGGTAAAGGTGGCGTTGGAAAAAGTGTAATTGCTACTAATCTGGCTGTTTCACTGGCAAGAAATCAAAAAAATGTGTTGCTTTTTGATGCCGATGCCGGCTTTGCCAATGCTGATATTCTTTTAGGTGTAACGACAAAAAATACCTTAAGAGATTACTTGATTAGCGATATGGAATTGAAGGATGTAATTTATCCTACACGATATGGTGTATGGCTTTTAAGTAGTGGAACGGATGTGCAGGATTTAATTGCATTTAGAAAGGAACCAAAGAGTAGATTTATCGATGATTTCATGCACATGGCTTTGGATATGAATTACGCCATTGTTGATACGGGAGCCGGGTACACTGAAGAGTTGATCTCTTTTTATTCAGCAGCAGATAAGCTTTTTTTGGTTACAACTCCTGAACCAACCGCTTTAATGAACGTATATACTCTGGCAAAGGTATTATCTAACAACGGTATTTTCCCGGAACTTTATCTGATAATGAATCAGTCCAGAAATACTTCAAAGGATATCAAAGTATTGGACAGGTTTTCATATGTTATTGAAAAATTCGCCGGATGGAAAGTTCAAGAAAGGTTTATTTTAAGAAGTGACAAGACTGTCAGTAACAGCGTTATCAAACAAGTACCGTTAATTGAACTTTACAAGCATTCGCAACCGGCACAAACGATAGCGCGATTGACTGATCAAGTGTTAAAGGATGAACTGGAAGAGAAGAGCGATAATGGCGGTTTTCTCACCAAAATCAAAAAACTTTTTGGAATAAAGTAGGCTGTTCGGCGTGGAAGAAAAAGACCAGAAGCTATCCTATTTAATGTCTCTTGGACATTGGGAGGTCTCTCTATTAACAGACTCCAAGACGATATCAGCAGTCTATATTGGTAAGTACAAGCGTAATTTACTTTTTGAAACTACCAAGCTTTTTGATAAAACGGAACTGACTGATAAAAAAATGGATTTTAAGATTTTTATGCCTACCTTTTTTATCTCGGGTTTGGGAAAGTGTGTGAAAATCGCAGAAATTGTAGGCGACCGTGATGAAATGGTTATGAGATTTATGTTAGATCCGGAAAGGTTAAGGATCAAGCAGCAAAGGTATTATAAACGGTTACCAGTTTTGGAAAAAGCTACCATTGAGTTGGATCATCAAAGGGTGAAAGTGATTGTTAAAGATATTTCTTTACAGGGGATTGGTTTGTATACAACGGAAAGAATCAGAGGAGAATCGGGTATTCTTAACTTTGAAAAGAATGATTTAAAGTTAAAGGTGCAAAAAGTGCACGAATTTTCGGATTTCAACCTTTTTCAATATGGGATGAAGTTGATGACGGATCAAAATACAGATCAGCTTAAAGACTTCCTGTTAAAGATTCAGAAAAGAATACGCTCGATGGATTTTGTCTTGTAAAAAAACGACTTGAAGGATTGATATGATGGATTATCTAAATTCAAAAGTACCAACGGAATCTGTACTATCCATTGGAAAACCTTTGTTGTTGGATATATCAGACCCTGAACTTGCCGGAGTTTATAAGAGCAGTATTTTTGAATTGGATTTTCAAAAAATGGTAATGACTATCGGTATGCCAAGTTACAAAGGTCAATTTGTACCAATACCAGCGGGTGTTAGTGCTTATGTCAAAATGTTTGACAGGAGCTCAATGTTTGTTTTCATGTCTAAGGTGATTTCTTATGAAAAGAACAAAGAGGGTTTTCTAATCACCTATATGACAATACCTGATCAGGCTAGAAAAGTCCAAAGAAGGCAATTTGTCAGAATCCCTTTTTTCCAAAAGGGTGTCTTTGCCTTGGAGCCATATCCACCTAAGCCTAAACCTAAACTTGAAGAACTAAGCAATCAAGAAAAAGAACAAAAAAAGGAAAAAGAGATTACAGAACATTATTTTATCACCAAGGATTTAAGCGCTAATGGATTACAAATAGTGACAAAACCCAGGTTGAATGCTGGAGAAAAGATTTATATCAATTTGGGAATTGGTGGAGGAATTGGACTTGAAAATCAGGAATCAAAGATCGTTAGAAGGGATATGTCTGTGGATACCACCAACAATATTTACGGTGTTCAGTTCCTTTCCATGTCAAAGAGTAAAGAGGATAAAATGGTAAAATATATTTTTCATCTTCAGCAGGAGAGAAGGAAGAAAGAAAAACAATTGAAAGAGGGGAGTTAAGCTTATGTCAGTTTATGATAAATTAGAACCATTTCATTTTGAAGCGTTAAAGGAAATAGGAAATATAGGGACGGGTAATGCGGCTACTTCTTTATCAACCATGATGAATAAGAAAGTTGAAATAACAGTTCCCGATGTATCAGTGGTTGAAATTTCCAAAATCCCTTTTATGTTTAAAGACCCTGAAAAAGTTACTGTGGGAATCCAAATGAGCTTTTTCGAAGACTTGAATGGTCAACTTCTTTTAATCTTTGATTCGGAACCGGCCAAACAAATACTAAAATTATTGATTGGCCAAGGAAGTGATGATTTAACTCAAATGGATGAAATGCAGAGATCTGTTTTTTCAGAGTTGGGAAATATCGTTTGTGGATCCTATCTGGTTTCACTGTCCCAATTTACCAATCTGAATTTGAATTCAGAGGTGCCGCAGGTGACCTTTGATATGGTTTCAGCCATTGTAGCTGAATCATGTTTGACTTATGCTGAAGAGGAAGATAAAAGCATCGTGATTGAAACAGAGTTTGAAATCGAATCACAGGTTAATGTAGAAGCTTACCTTTTCCAAATTATGGAACCTAATTCCATTCCAAAATTGTTAAATAGTATCGGGATGTGAATTGAATGGGACAAAAGAAGATCATCGGTATTGGAGAATATGTAGCAGCAAAAAACCCCCAAATTTTGGTAACCCTTGGTCTGGGATCTTGTGTGGGAGTTTGTTTAATCGATAAAAAGGCCGGTGTAGGAGGTTTGATCCACGTTATGCTACCTGACAGCGGGGGGAAAAACGTTGCCAAACCTGGGAAATATGCAGATACGGGGATACCGATACTTATAGAAGATATGAAAGGATTAGGTGCTTTAAGCGGTAATTTAGAGGCTAAAATAGCCGGTGGAGCAGCCATGTTTCAAAAAAAGGGGTCCACCATGGAAGTGGGAAAACGAAATGTAGAAGCTGTGAAAAAGACCCTTGCAAAGTTCAAAGTGAGGATTCGCGCAGATGATACAGGAGGTAATCGAGCGAGAAGTATTGAATTTAATATCAGTACCGGGATTTTAAATGTCAGAAAGGTTGGCGGAGGAGAGAAAACAGAAGTTTCTCAAATTTGAGGTGTTGTAAATGAATTCTTTTTCTTACGGAAAGTATCAGAAAAAAATGTCTTCAACAGAAATGATTAAACATTTTCTTCCGCGAATCAAAGCAATTGCGATTTCGCTAAAAAGTTCGTTGCCCGAAAACGTAGAATTGGATGATTTGATACAAGAGGGATTAATTGGCTTATTAAATGTTCGTGAAAGATACGACCCATCAAGGGGTGCAAGTTTTTTTACATTTGCAATGAAACGTGTTCGAGGTGCTATGTACGACTATCTCAGAAAAATAGATTGGATTCCCAGGAATACAAGACATTTAATGAAAAAGGTTGAAGGAGCGATGATTGAACTTCAAAGTGAAGATGGAGAATTCCCCAGCTCAGAACGGATTCAAAAGCATTTGGGATTAAGTGAAAAAGAAGTTACTTTAGCTTTGAACGAAATGTCAAGAAGACAGTTGTTGAATTTAGACGGTTTTTTGTCAGATGATGCTGATGATTTTACCGAATTTTTCTCCTCGACGACCAACACACCGGAAGAAAACTATTTCAAAGAGGAGCTTACAGAGCAACTTAAAGAGGAAATAAAGGAATTAAAAGAACGAGAACGACAGATTTTATCCCTATATTACGTCGAAGAATTGAATTTCAAAGAAATAGCTGAAATATTATCGGTTACAGAATCAAGAATTTCACAGATTCACCGGAGTATTATGTTGAAATTAAAAGATCGTATGAACCTGTTCCTTGGAAGATAAGAGGCGGATTAATATGACTGGACCAGTAGAAATGCAAACAAATTTTATAAGGGCACCTCAAACAGCTCAACAGATTGGCAATCAATCAAGTGCTGAAAATGCAGTATATACGACAATTGCTCAAGAACAGTCAGAAGAAGCCAAAAGACAAACTGAATCGACCCGAAATTCCAAAAAAAGCGAGCAGGAAGAAGCCAAAAATGCCACAGATGAGCAGAAAAAAAACGCCTATCTTCAACGGGATATGAAGGGAAAGAAGAAAAAAGAAGAAAAAATCGTTGAAGATGAATTTAGAGGACATTTTTTGGATATTCACTTATAAAGACTTGAAGAGCATTGATTTAATGGAATAAAAAAATGATTTGAGGTGTTTGGTATGTCAGATGTTAATATGAGCCTTGGTTATCTAATGGTCACCAGAACTTCAGACAATGAATATGTAGGTGGGATTATGGTTACGGATCCCTATGCTATTCCTGTAGAATTCAAGTATTCTGAGCCGATCAAACCTACTGGACTTCAAAAAATATTATACGGTAATTCCATCGAAAAATATCTTTTAGTTGATGTTATAGCCAAAAAACTTTTGCAGAATATCGAGGAAAAACCCAAATTCATCTTAATCGAAGATACGCGATTATTAGATATTCAATTTAAAATGCCAATTATACATATTAGTATTCCAACAAAAGAAAATGAAACAGCAAAAGAAGTTAAAATGCGCGAAGAACTCTCAAAGGAAAGTTTAGAAAGCGGCTACACTCTTTTTTTTAATGGTACACTTACAAGTGATGATATAAAATGGCTTGAAAGGATATCCGATGAAATAGATGTTTTGGAACCTTTTCATAGGCTCAAGGAGGCTTTGAGTTACGTTTGTTCAGAAGAATAGGCCAAATTTTCAAAGATATAAGCGAAACAATAAAAAGGGAACGTGGCAAACTTCAGATCAATTCTGACCCTATTGGCTTTAAACTGAAAACTCAGAGCTTTTCTAATACAAAAGATGACATTGACATCAAAGACTTACAGACACTTCGACAGATGTTTACCACAGTTGATATTAAAGATAAAATACCGGATATTGTTGTTAAGGGAGAATCAGAGTACGCTCGTTCTCCAGGGGTCTCATCAGCAACAACACATTTTAGTGTTGATTTAAAGAGATTGACAGAACACCATCTAAACAATTCGATTAATAGTTGTTCCTGTGAACTTGCAGGAACATTGACTTTTAAAGAATTGAAAGTTGAGAGTTTTCTCGAGACAGAACTGAAGCAAACGGATGTTGTTAATGAAGAAATAAATGAACTTCAACTAAACGAAACAAATGAGATAGACGATTTTCAAGTTTCCATCCAAGAGGAAGTGTTTTTGAACCACAAGGCAAACGTTAATAGTTGTCAAATGAAAACTGAAGTGATTGTTGATGATTTAGAAACAGAATTTGATCAAAAACAAAAAGCTGCCTTTCACTTTGAAAATTCAACGATTTTTAATGCATTTGTTGAATCATATTCCCCGACGATTAACACCAATTGTAATCATAGTCTTGGAAGTGTGATGAGATTTCCGATTAAGAGATATAGAGTTTCAAAAAGTGGTTATGAGAGAGATGAGCTAAAAAGAGCTCTAAGTTTTATCGTAAAAAGATATAAAAGTGCCGGTCAATTGAGTATCGTAGGCATTTATAAGAACGTTCCCGTTGATAACTCTGAAAGGTTGACCTTTACAAAAAATGGTGAACTCTTTTTTTATTTAAAAAAAGGAAATAGAAAACGTTCTGTTTTAATGGATGTATTGGTTGTTAAAACAAAAGAGGGAAGATATCATGTTGGTCCAATCATTAGAAAAGCTTAAGAACAAAAATATCTCAAAAAGAAGCGTTATAGTTGCAGGCGAAACTGGTTTTTACGATAAGTTGCCTGAGATAATACATGCTTTGATGGAAAATATCCAAGGACCGAAGGTGATTGTGCTTCCTGATTTAAAAACCTATCGACGCTTTTTAGATTCTGATAACGAAGATCATTTTGATTTGTTCCCCCCCTTGGATGTTTTACCATTTGAACCGGTGGGAGCATCGTATTCAACTTTAAGGTCCAGAATGAAAACATTACTAAACGATCAAAAAGAGTCAAAAACTATCGTAACCACCTCTTTGGGGTTGTTACAAAAAACCCTCAGTACACAGGAATTAAAAGAAAAGATGTTGCCTGTTAAAGTAGCCGAGAGGATTGGAATGGGTAAGATCAGAGATTTTTTAAAAAAAACAGGTTATGAGTATGTCTTCTCAGTTAAAAATCCGGGCGAGTTTTCTGTTAAAGGGTTTATTGTAGATTTTTTCCCCCTCCAATTAGAAAGTCCCATAAGACTTGAGTTTTTTGATGATGAAATTGTAGAGATAAGAAGCTTTCACCCTGAAACTCAAAGAATGATTGAAAAGCTTGATCATTGCCTTATAACTCCTGCGAAAGAGTTGGTTTTTGATCAAGACAATGAAATGGCCTTTTCAGAGAGAATAAAAAAGCTGAAGGGCAAATATCCAAACAGTGAATTTTTAGAAGATCTTGAGACGCACCCGTTAGATTATTCAGCACTTTCCGCACTCTTTTTAAAGGAATCCGTCCCTGCCATTTCCCTCTTTTCTGAACGTAAATTTATTTTTGTGGATCTTGAAGATTCTTTAGAAGCGATTAAACAATATGAAAAAGACCTTTTTGAAATCTTTCCGGGGACTGAATATCGAGAAATTTACTATCACTTTTTAAGAATAAGTGAATCCATGCTCTTACGAGTCAATGAATGGATCAACCTAACTAAAATTGAGCCCCAATTTGATGATGCATCTGTTAATTTTGGGGTATATGAGCTGATAAAGCTGAATACCGAGGGTATCAGGCCTTCAAAAAAGATTAGAAAAACCTCAAAATTTTTGGAATATGAAACTGAAAAAATTATTGATGAAGATAATCTGGAAACGGGAATACTCATTGTGCATGAGGATTACGGTGTAGGTAAATACAAAGGAAATGTAGTTATAACTAATTATGCGGGAACTCGTGAATACCTGAAATTGGAATATGCCGATGAAGTAATCATCTTTGTTCCTGTGGAAAACATCGACAGGATTCATACCTATGTGGGTGATGAAAACCTTGTCAAATTGACGAATTTAAAAAGTAAGGCCTGGTCCAACACGAAAAAGAAAGTTCGAGAAGACATTGAACAAAAGATAGAAGAGCTGATCAAATTATATGCCATCAGGACGCGAGCCCAAGGCCTTTCCTTAACCGGGGAGCCTGAGTTAGAAAAAAAGTTTTTCGATAGCTTTCCCCATATAGAAACAAATGCACAAGATAAAGCCATAGAAGAAGTGTTCACTGATATGGAAACTTCCCAACCCATGGATCGGTTAATTTTTGGGGATGCCGGGTCAGGAAAGACAGAAGTTGCCATGCGAGCTGCATTTAGAGCGGTATGTTCTGGTCATCAGGTTGCCATGTTGGTTCCCACTACGGTCTTAGCAAAACAACATTTTACCCAATTTCATCAAAGAATGACTGAATTTGGATTAACTGTCAATCTGTTGGATCGATTTGTCACATCGAAGCAAAGAAGTGCGATCATTAAGGGGTTAAAAGAGGGATCAGTTGATATAGTCATCGGAACTCATTCCCTATTATCCAAATCGGTCAAATACAACAATTTGGGATTGTTGATCATAGATGAAGAACAGAAATTCGGTGTGCTTCAAAAGGAAAAGATCAAGTCATTTAAGGAGAAAATCGATGTATTAACACTTTCTGCTACACCTATACCCCGTACATTGTATATGGGATTATCCGGTATAAAAAACATGTCTATCATTGATACCCTTCCCCCGGGAAGAATTCCCATCGAGGTGACAAGTTCACCTTACAATGAAAAATTGATAAAAACGGCGGTTTTAAGGGAAGTTTCCAGAGGAGGACAAGTGATTTACGTTCACAATCGGGTGGAGGATATTGAAGAGATTTTTGAAGGACTGAAAAAGATGATTCCCGATATCACCTGTGGACTTGCCCATGGTCAAATGCGAAAAAGTCAATTTGAAAGCTCGGTAAAGGCCTTTTACGAAGGTGAAACGGATATGCTGATCTGCACAACAATAATCGAAAGTGGTGTAGATATACCCAATGCCAACACCCTTATCATAGACGATGCCCATCGGTACGGATTGTCGCAACTTTATCAACTTAGAGGTAGAGTAGGCAGGAGTGACAGAAGGGCGTACGCCTATTTCCTCTATCCAAGAAAAACACGGTTAAAACCGGAAGCAGTTTCCAGATTAGATGCGATAGTATCTTATCATGGTGCTGGCAGTGGTCTTCAATTATCCATGAGAGATATGGAAATAAGAGGGATTGGCAATATTCTTGGAATGGAACAGCATGGAGAAATCAATACAATTGGTTTACACCTTTATCGACAGATTCTTGATGATGTCATGGTGAAACACGGACTGAAAGAAAACAAAGAAGAACAATCAGTTGAGGAAAAATCCCCTCTCAACGTTGAATTGAAAGGGTTTTATTTTGAAATACTCATTCCTGAAGAGTATATTGATAACAACATAGAACGAATGAAAATATATAGAAAGATCGCCCTTAGTGAGCGATTAGAGGATTTTGATGATATCAAAAAAGAGATAGAAGACAGATTTGGAAAAGCGCCAGAACAAATTAAAAGCTTGCTTTATTATTCAAAAATGAAGTTCTTGGCAGGGGCATTAGGCATTAAAATAATTGAAAAAATAACAAGTACCGGACAATATCGATTGATTTTTAAAGACATTAAATCAGCGGATCTTTTTTCTCTTGGAAAGCACAGAGGATTTATCAACCGTGAAGAACAGCAAGCCATAATCTTTTCTAAAAAAGATTATGAGTTGTACCAGATTTTTAGTGAAAATT
This sequence comes from uncultured Thermotogaceae bacterium, assembly GCA_964629135.1. Taxonomy (GTDB): domain Bacteria; phylum Thermotogota; class Thermotogae; order MWEM01; family MWEM01; genus JASUTC01. Next base: position 12,054 of record CAZVPY010000007.1, read on the forward strand.
ATAAAGGAGATGACCAAAATTGGATAAAAAAGTCCGAGTAACAGTACTTATGGATGATTTAGCCGGAAAGATGCGTAATATTCGGGCGCATCATGGATTATCCTTCTTATTTGATGTCCAATATCCCAGTGGGAACAAATTAAGATTGTTATTTGATACAGGAACCAACGGAGATGATCTTTTAAACAACATGCATTTACTTGAAGTTGATCCCGATAGCATTGATGCAGCAATGATTACTCATAAACATTATGATCATTTGGGAGGATTACCTCAAGTATTGACAGCAAGAACAAAGCCATTAACCATTTTTATTGGTAACGATTTTTTTGTTCCTTCCTTTTCAACCAATCCTTGGAAGGTTGCAGGAGCAGAGTATACAAAAGCAGAATTAGAAAAAAAGGGAGCCCTTTTTATTGAATTACGCACTCCATTTGAAATTTCTCCGGATTTGTTTATTAGTGGAAGATTTGATCATGTTGATCGTCAATTTGAAAACATACAGGGTTACACGAGAATTTTAAACGGCGAGCCAGACGAAGATCATCAACAGGAAGAAATCGCCCTTTATCTCACTGAAGGGGAGCGTGTACATGTGTTCTCAGGATGCTCACATTCAGGAATCGTTAATATCTGCCGGGATGCATTGAAAAAGACTGAAAAAGAAAAGATCGGTTTGATCATGGGAGGATTTCATTTCGTTAATTCCTCTGTGGCATCCATAAATGAAAATATCAAAGAACTTCAAACTTTCGATCCCTTGGCTGTATTGGCCGGACATTGTACAGGTTTTACAGGTCTCTCCTTGTTATTTAACACTTTCGGGAAACGTTTTTCCAGATACGCTTGCTCGGATAGGTTTAATTTTATCAGAGACTAAATCGTTTCACACTATCTCCCGCCTAATCGTAACATATACGTAATTAAAAATTTGTTGAAGTTTTTCTAAGCTGTCATAACACCATGTTGACTAAAAAACCATTTTCGGTTATACTCACTGTGGCTCTTAGGAGGAGTGAGTGTTTTGTTTGAAAACTTGCAGGAAAAACTCTCAAAGGCTTTTAAAAGTTTAAAAGGCCAGGGAAAAATAAGTGAAAAGAACATAAAAGAAGCAATCAAAATGGTCAAGATGTCTTTGCTGGAAGCTGATGTAAACTATAAGATAGTAAAGGGTTTCATTGCCAAGGTTAAAGAAAAAGCCATGGGCGAAGAAGTTATGAAAAGCCTCACACCTGATCAGCAATTCATAAAGATTGTTAATGATGAATTGACTAAGCTGATGGGAGAAAAAACAGAAAAACTCAAATTTGTTCACAGACCTTCCTACCTGATGATGGTTGGACTTCAGGGAAGCGGTAAAACAACAACCGCTGCAAAACTGTCCAGAAAGTTAAAATCAGAAGGCAAAAAGATTTTACTGGTAGCAGCAGATGTTTATCGTCCCGCAGCTATCAACCAGCTTGAAGTTTTGGGAGAGGAAATCGGTGTAGATGTATTTGCGGGAGACCGAAAAAATGCATTGAAAATCGTGGAAGATGCTGAAGAATTGGCAGTAAAAAAGAACGCCGATTGTGTCATTTTAGATACCGCGGGTAGGTTGCACATTGATGAAAAGATGATGGGCGAATTGGAAAATATTAAAAAAATGGTAAATCCCGATGAAATCTTGATGGTTATCGATTCAATGATTGGGCAAGATGCTCTAACAACTGCAAAGAGCTTTAATGAAAGACTTGAAGTAACCGGTTTTGTGTTAACAAAGCTTGATGGCGATGCCAGAGGCGGTGTTGCCCTATCCATAAGAGAAGAAACGGGAAAACCCATTAAATATGTTGGAATCAGCGAAAAAACAGATGGTATCGAGGAATTTCATCCTGATCGAATGGCCAATAGGATTCTTGGGATGGGAGATGTTTTAACGCTTATCGAAAAAGTTGAGCAATCAGTAGATCAAGAAAAGGCAAAAGAGATGGAAAAGAAGTTTAAAAAGGCTCAGTTTACCTTTGATGATTTTCTCGATCAATTAAAGCAGATTCAAAAAATGGGTTCTCTTTCATCGATATTGGGGATGCTACCAGGAGCCAATAAAATAAAAAATCTCGATGTAGATGAATCACGATTGAACCACATTAGTGCCATTATTCAATCAATGACGAAAAAAGAAAGAAAAAACCCAAAGATCATCAATTATTCAAGAAAAAAAAGAATTGCCAGTGGAAGTGGACAACCCTTATCTGAGGTAACGCGTTTGTTGAAGAATTTCGAGGACATGAAAAAGATGATGAAAAAAATGAACAAAGGCGGTTTTAAGGGGTTAAAAGGATTATCGGGTGGAGGCTTCCCGTTTTAAAACAAACTTGAAACACAAAGATAAATTGCAAAAAATAAATTTTAAGGAGGTAAATTTAACTGTGGTAAGAATCAGGTTAACCCGTATGGGTAAAAAGAAGATGCCATTCTACAGAGTGGTGGTTATTGATCAGAAAAAAAGAAGAGATGGGGCTTATATCGAATCCTTAGGTTTTTATGATCCAATACGAGATCCTGCATTAACGAGGGTGGATGTTGATAAGGCCGTTGACTGGTTGCTGAAAGGTGCGCAGCCTACGGAAACAGTTAGAAGTTTGTTTAGAAAACATGGAGTTATGGATCGGTTCACAAAGGCAAAGAACGGAGAAGCAGCCGTTCAAAAAGAAGAAGACGGAGCTGTAGAAGAAGAATGAAAGAAGCGCTCGAAACCATTGTAAAGGGGATTGTAAAAAATCCGGATGAAGTTGACATTTTTGAAGCAGAAGAAGATGGAAACGTGGTATTCGAGTTGGTACTCAACCCTGAAGATGTAGGACAAATTATTGGGAAAAACGGCAGGACAATAAAATCCATTAATATCCTGTTGAATTCCTTAGCAGGGGCGAAAAACGAGAAGTTTATTTTAAAGGTAAAGCGGTGAATAAAACTATACATGATTCATGATTTACGGAGTATTACATCGGATAAAATTGCCATTGGCATTGTAAAAAGCTCTCACGGCTTAAAAGGTGAGGTAAAGGTAAAGGTATACACCAATTACATGGCGGTCTTTGAAAGTGGAATGGAGTATTTACTTTATAACAGCGAAAGAAAAAGGCATTTAATCACTAAGGCTGATACAATCATAAACTCAGGTAAACATTTAATCGTTCGATTTGAAGGATTTGAGAGTATTGAAGATGCAAATAAGATTTCAGGTTTTGAAATTTACATATCATTGGAACAGTTACCTGAGATTGAAGAAGATGGATATTATTTTTATCAGCTGTTAGACAGTCAAGTTATTGATGACAATGATCAACTTATTGGTCGTGTTGTTGATATCATCGAAACGGGCAGTTCTGATGTTTTATCAATATTTCCTGAAGATTGTGATCCGGAAGATGAACCCGAAAAGGAGATCATGATTCCTATTGTACAGGATTTTATTATTAGTCTTGAAAAGGAAAAAAAGCAGATCAAAGTCCGTATACCAAAATACTATAAAGGGAATGTTCAGGATTGAAGGTTTCTATCGCCACACTATTGCCTGACCTGATAAAAGAAGCTCTGAAATGGGGTATACTGGGAAGAGCAGTGGAAAATGGGGTGTTCGATGTTGATGTCATTAATATTCGCGATTATACCAAGGACAGACATAGAACAACGGATGATTATATTTACGGCGGTGGCGCCGGGATGGTCATGAAACCGGAACCACTTTATGATTTGTATGATGATTTGATTTCCAAAGGAAAGAAACCGTACGTGATTTATGCTTCACCCCAAGGTAGGGTTTTTCATTCTGAGATAGCCCATGAGCTTGCAAAAAAAGATGAGTTGTTATTTATCTGTGGTAGATACGAAGGAATTGATGAAAGGTGCATGAAAATCGTTGATGATGAGATTTCCATCGGAGATTACGTCACAAGTGGAGCTGAGTTTCCTGTACTTGTTATGATCGATTCGATTAGCAGATTTTGTCCGGGTGTAGTTGGGAATTATGATTCCGTTATTAACGATTCCCATTACCAAGGGCTTTTGGACCATGAGAATTATACACGGCCAGCTGAATATCGGGGAATGAAAGTCCCGGAAGTGTATTTGAATGGAAATCATAAACTAATTGACGAAGCCAGATTGGAAAATTCTTTACTGAGAACAGCGGTGAAACGTCCCGATTTGTTTTCAAAAAAGGAATTTAGTGTTGAAGAAAAACGAGCTTTGGCAAAATTGATTTTGGAGTTGTATCAGGATGCTGAATAAGTTATATGTAGGACTAATACATTACCCTTGCTTGGGAAAAAATAATCAAATTATATCCACCGCGGTTACAAATATCGATATACATGATATTGCCAGAACTTGTCGGACTTATAATATCAAAAAATACTTTATGGTTACCAATTTACCGGCGCAACAGGAGATTATCAGAAGAGTATTGAAATTTTGGATAGATGGTTCAGGTAGACGGTTTAACGAGAACAGGACCGAAGCCTTATATGAAGTTGATCTCAAAGCTTATTACGAAGATGTCATCGAAGCCATCACTCAAAAAGAGGGCGAAAAACCTTTAACAGTTTTTACATCTGCCAGGATAAGACCGAATACCATTACTTTCGATGGGATGAGACAGGAAATTTATTCTCAACAAAAACCCATTCTTTTAATATTTGGAACGGGACACGGCTTACCTAATGAAATACTCAGTACATGTGATTATTCTCTTGAGCCTGTTAGAGCTTCAGGTGATTTCAATCATTTATCAGTCAGAAGTGCGATTGCCATTATCTTGGACCGATTAATTGGGGAGACCATTGCTTGATAAAAAGGTCATTAATAAACGAAAAAATGAATATAAAAATAAATGTTAGGAGGTTACAGTTATGTCGGATGCTCTCATACGTGCAATAGAACAACCGGATTATAAATCGGTTACACCCTTCAGAATAGGAGACACGATCAGGGTACATCAGAAAATCAAAGAAGGGAACAAAGAAAGAATTCAGAAGTTTGAAGGAATTGTTATCCAAAGACGCGGAGGCGGAATGGGTAAGACTTTCACAGTCAGAAAAATTGGAGCCAATGGAATTGGTGTGGAAAAGATTTTCCCGTTTAATTCTCCATCTTTGGAAAAAATTGAAGTGGTTAAAACCGGTAAAGTCAGAAGGGCTAAGATATTCTACATCAGGGATATTGTTGGAGTTGTTAAAATTAAGGAAAGAAGAAAGAAAAGAAAATAAAATAGAACAATTTACGGGAGCCTGAAAATGGTTCCCTCTTCCATTATAGGGGCTGATATCATAGTGAAGAAGGAAAAGACATCAATCAAGGAAAAGGCTAAACGTGAAACGGTAGAATGGGTAAAAGCTTTGATTTACGCAGTTGTTGCCGTTATTATTATCAGACTTTTTGTTTTTGAAACCATGATGGTGCCTACAGAATCAATGGTCCCCACAATTATTCCACAAGACCGTTTGTTTGTCGAAAGAATTACTTTTCAAGCGAGGGAACCGGAGTACGGGGAAGTGGTTGTATTTTGGACTCCTTTTGTTGATAAAGAAGCTCAAAAGATGCTTCGTGCTTTTGACCATTTTATGGACATGTTCTCTCCAAGAGAATTTAAGGGGCATGTTAAATATGTCAAACGACTTATTGGTAAACCGGGAGATATTGTTGAATTATCACAAAATATAGGAAATTCAGGATACCGGGTCTTGATCAACGGAGAAACGCCTGATGGTATAAAAGATGTTAGTTATGAACGAGCAGCCATTTTTACGGATCCGAATTTCTACAGAAAGATGGCTTATCCAGAGGAATATCCCTATCTCAGTTCTCAGGAGAAGAACTTGTTTAATTATTATAATCAGGCATTAGATTACAAAGAGGCATATGAAGAGGTATTCTCTGGTTTAAAAGTTGAAGATTATGCCTGGTATGATAAAGACAGCGGGAAGGTAAAGATCAAAGTTCCGGATGATATGTATTTTCTTATGGGGGATAATTCAGCCCATAGTTTTGATGGTAGATATTTTGGTTTTGTCCCCAAAAAGAATATTGTAGGAGGACCATTATTGATTTTCTGGCCGATGAATCATTTTGGCCCCATCAACAAAGACGTGAATTGACATGGAAGATAAATGGTATCCCGGGCATATTGCTAAAGCAAAAAGAAGAATTGGAGAAAAGGTCAAAGCGGTAAATGCCGTAATAGAGATGATTGATGCAAGAATTCCCCACTCCGGAAGGGCTTATGAGTGGCGAAAACTCTTTTTTAACAAGTTTAATATTATTTTACTGACCAAAAGTGATTTAGCAGATCCAAAAATCACTGAAAAATGGGTCCATTATTATCAAAAACAAGGTGTTTACTGTATTTCTTTATCTTTAAAAGATGATCCTTCAAGAATAAAGAAAAGACTACAACAGATTAGAGGAAGAATCCCGTCCAAATCTCCTTTTAAACGAGCCATGATCACAGGTATTCCAAATGTTGGCAAATCGACACTCATCAATAAAATATTAAACAAAAAAAGTATGAGAACCGGGAATACCCCGGGTGTTACAAAGGGCTTGCAATGGATAAATGTCAGTGATGATTTTCTTTTACTGGATACTCCAGGGATTTTGTATTCCAATTTGTACAGTGATGCAGTAAAATATAAATTATTACTTACTTCAGGAATCAAGGCAACGGTTGATGTTATAGATTCCGCATTGGTATTTGGTATTAAATTTTTAATAGAATACTATCCTGAGATTCCTTTACAGATATTTGGAGAAGCTGTTAATCCCGATGAAATTGACATTATGAGATTATATGAGAAATTATGTCAAAAAAGAGGTTTTTTATTGGCAAAAGGAGAATCTGATATTCAGCGTGCCAGAACGATTATTTTAAAGATGTTTCAGGATGGAGCGATTGGGAAAATTAGTCTTGAAACACCTGATTTATTATTATCCGAAACAATAGAACAATTTTGATTATGTTATAATCAACCACCTTTATTAGGAGGGAAAACCATGAGATTTTTGATCGTTGAAGATGACCCGATAACCACAAAAATGTTAAAAACTGTTTTATCCGAATATGGAGAATGTGATTGTGCGAATAATGGAATAGACGGTTTAGACCGGGTAATTGAAGCAGGTGCGAAAAATGAACCTTATGACTTGGTAACATTGGATATCATGATGCCGCGAATGGATGGACATGATGTATTAGCAAGAATTAAACGCCTGAGAAAAAATAACTCACCGAAAGTCGTTATGATAACTGCTCTCGGTGATAAAAAGAATATTCAAAAAAGTTATGTTCGTGGGTGCGATGGCTATTTAATCAAACCTATTGAAAAAGAAGCGATTGTTACAAAATTAAAATCTCTGGAATTAATCGATTAACTACTGGGTCTTTTTAAATCCCCCGCCACCTGGGGTTTCAATTCTCAGTTTATCCCCTTTTTTAAGGAAAAGACTAAACTTCCCAGGTAGTTTTTTTATTTGTTTATCCTTACATATTAACAGGTTGTTTCCAGCCTTGCCATTCTCTCCTCCAAATAACCCATAAGGAGAAAATTTTCTTCTTTCGCTCAGCATAGTACACTCAGCGTCATTCAGGAGAGTGAATTCTCTGATTAAACCATTTCCGCCCTTATGAAGACCATTTCCCCCACTGTTATAACGAATGGCATAGTTGGTGATTCTGAATGGATACTCATATTCGATAGCTTCTACCGGTGTATTAAGGGTGTTTGTCATATGAGATTGTATGGCATTCTCTCCATCTTCCCTTATACTTGCGCCCGTTCCTCCTCCCATTGTTTCATAATAGGCAAAAGCCTGACCACTTTCAAACTCTATGCCACCAATGGTTAAATTATTCATCGTCCCTTGACTTGCAGCGGGTATTTTTTCTGGAATAGCTTGTGATAAAGCTCCGAGAACACAATCTACAATACGTTGTGAGGTTTCCACATTTCCCCCTGCTACTGCTGCAGGATATGTTGCGTCAACAATTGAACCGGGTTGAGTGGTAATTGTTAAGGGGTACATACAACCTGCATTTGTGGGAATATTTTCCTTTACTAATGCTCGAAAGACGTACAAACATGCGGAGGCAGTAATGGCATAAACGGCATTAACACTTCCTTGTATTTGTTTTGAACTATCAGTGAAATCAATAATGGCTTGGTCTTCTTTGATTTTCACAGCTACTTTTATTTTAATTTTTTTATCATCTACACCATCTGAATCCAGATAATCTTCAAAGAGGTATAATCCGTTGGGAATGGTTTCCAATGTTTTTCTCATAATTTTTTCCGAATATTCCATCAAGGCTTTTGAATAGAGAACAACTTTTTCTTCGCCATTTTTTTCTATTAGTTCACTGATTCTTCTGATGCCTATTTTATTGGCCATAAACTGTGCAGCGAAATCACCTTGACGTTCGTTCTTAGTTCGAACGTTGCTTAAAATTAAACTCAAAACATCTTCATCGATTTGATGATTCTTCATGATTTTCAAGGCCGGAATGATTAAACCTTCTTGATAAATTGACCTTGATAATGGCATGGACCCTGCACTCATACCACCGATATCTGCGTGATGAGCACGATTAGCAACATAAAACAAAGGGTTTGTGGAGTCTTCTTTTGTAAATACGGGTGCAACAATAGTTACATCAGGTAAATGTGTTCCGCCTTTGAAAGGATCGTTTAGAATTACCATATCCCCAGAGGTAAACGATATATTTTGGATTGCAGCTTTAACTGACATGGGCATGGATCCCAAATGAACCGGTATATGAGCAGCTTGATTTACCATATCTCCTGTTGAATCAAAAATGGCACAAGAATAATCTCTCCTCTCCTTTATGTTTGGAGAAAAAGCCGTTCTGTTTAATGTGACACCCATTTCTTCTGCAATAGCTGAAAATTTATTTTTAAAGATTTCTAGTTTAATGGGATCAATCATGATCAAAAGCCTCCATTCTTTTTTTCCACAATCAAATTTCCATAAGCATCCACTCGAACGGTTCTGGAAGGGGGAATAACGATTGTGGAAGAATACTCCACGATAATAAGGGGCCCGTTCAGTTGATTACCAAACTGTAATTTGCTCCTGTCAAATACATTTGTAGCTACAACCAACCCGTCAAAAACACAATCTTTTGTCAATAGAAATGCATCTTTGTCTACAGCATTATTTAAATGCTTCTGCTTATCTAAGATTGGCTTCTCATTTTTTCCGTAGGCTCTTATTCTGACATTAACAATTTCACAGGCTTTATCCTTGTTTGAATAACCATAACGTTTTTCATGAGCTTTATCAAAGGAATCTCTTATATCATTATCATATTCTACGATCAATTCGTAAGATTGTCCCTTATATCTCATGTCAACAAATTGCTTGATGAAAATGTCATTTGTTCTGATTCCTTCTATAGAAAGGTCATCGATGGCTCTTTTGCGTAATTCTTGAAATTCATTATTTAATGTCTCTTTGGGAATGGGGTAATCTACCATGATAGTTTTGGAATAATCTCTGATACAATCCGCCAACAACATGCCTTTAGCGGATAATGTACCCGCATCCTTTGGGATGAGTACTCTTGGAATATTGAGTAAATCAGCCAGAAAACAAGCGTGCATCCCACCTGCACCTCCAAAAGAGCAAAGTGAAAATTCTGAGGGATCGTAACCCCTGTCAACGGAAATGACACGAATCGCTTTTTCCATGACCGTATTTGCAATATCACAAATTCCCTCGGCCAATTTCACCTTTGATAATCCCGTTTGTTTTGATAGATTGGAGAAGTATCGTTCTAATCGAGTTTTTGCCAAAGGCATGGTTCCACCTAAGAATTGCTCTGGTATAAGCCTACCCAAATATAGATTGGCATCTGTTACCGTGATCTCATTTCCAGTTCCATAGCAAATAGGGCCGGGGTCTGCTCCGGCGCTTAAAGGTCCAACTTTTAAAGCTCCACCCTTGTCTACATAAGCTATCGATCCCCCTCCTGCACCTACGGTGTGAATTTCTATCATAGGTACCTTTAGAGGATAGTTTGAAACGGTTGATTCCACGTTGATCGGTAATTGACCATTTATTAGGGATACATCTGTAGAAGTTCCTCCCATGTCAAAAGAGATGATTTTGTCATATCCAGCTTTTTTAGAGATTTCAAAGGCTCCAACAGCACCTCCAGCAGGCCCTGAAAGAATGGTTCTTACCGGCTCTTTGGAAGCTGTTGTTGAGGAAATCCTCCCTCCATTGGATTGCATGATGACCAGGTTTTTATCGCCGATGTTTTTTTCTAATTTTTCAATATAATTTTTCATAATCGGTTGGACATATGCGTTAACAACTGTTGTGGAACATCGCTCAAATTCTCGGAATTCCGGCATTATTTCATGGGATAAAGAACAGACAATAGGATTTTTGCTGATTTCTAAGATGACATCTCTCATGGCTAATTCATGGATTGGATTAACAAAGGAGAATAAGAAACAAATAGCGACAGATTCAACCTTCAACTCATACAGTTGGCCAGCAACTTTCCTGGCTTCTTCTAAGTCAAAGGGTTCAATAATTGCACCCCTTTTTGAGATCCTACCCGGCACACCAAATCTCAAAGGAGAATTGACCAAATGTTCTGGACGTTTGACAAAGAGGTTGTATAACTCTGGCCTGTTTTGTCGGCCAATTTCAATTATATCCTCAAACCCACGATTCATAATGATGGCGGTTTTGGCTCCTTTTCTTTCAAGAACCGCATTTGTAGCAACTGTAGAACCGTGAATTAACTTTCCCAAAATTTTTGGGGCGATTATATCTTTACCTTTCAGGACGGCTTTTGCGGGATTTTCCGGTGTAGAAAGTACTTTCAGAATCTTAAACTTACCATCTTTCACATAGACAAAATCGGTAAACGTTCCACCTGTATCTGCACTGATGATCATAAAAGTTCCTCAATAACAACTTTTGCTTCTTTTAATGAATCTACCTTTTTGTGGGATTCAGAAAGATCTTGGCTACCACCATCACTTTGGAAACCGATAACAGTCATTCCAGCATTCCTTCCAGCTTTAACACCATTTGTTTAATCTTCTATAACAAGGCATTGTTCAGGTTTCAATTCCA
>CAZVPY010000008.1:0-22641 GCA_964629135.1 uncultured Thermotogaceae bacterium
AAATTAACCAGGCGTATTTTACTACTAAAGCGGGTACATTGTCAACAGTACCCGCTTTATTATCCAAAAATTTACCATTATTTAACATTCAGGATATTATTCACTGGAACCCTTTTATCTTTTAGATCTTTTTTTCTTTTTTGGTTCAACATAAGTACAGGTACTACAAGGTTTCTTTTGAACGTGCTCAGAAAACTCTTCTCTAAAGGATTGAACAATCGTTCTTAAAGGGATTGCAGCTGATTGACCCAAGCCGCAAAAAGAAGTTTGTTCCATGGCATCTGCAATCATAAGAAGCTGTTCAACTTCCTCTTCTCGACCTTGTCCTTTTGAGATTTTGTCCAGTAAATTAACAGAAACTCTTGTACCCTCTCTGCAAGGTGTACATTTACCGCAAGATTCATGGGCAAAGAATTCCATCACGGTTTTTGCACAATCAACAGCACAACTGTCTTCGTCCATACAAAGAATAACTCCAGATCCTAATGAAGCCCCTTCTTTGGCGGAATCATAATCTAAACCGATATCAAGTTTTTCGTTATTCATGAATGTCCCTGCTGTACCACCGGTTTGAACGATTTTTAATTTCTTTCCGTTGGGTATGCCACCACCGTATTTGTATATCAAATCAAAAATAGATGTTCCCATTGGCACTTCTACCAATCCACGATTGATGATATTTCCCACCAAGGTGAAAACCTTTGTTCCGGAAGAGCCTTCAGTTCCTAAGGCTTTAAATGCCTCTGGTCCATTGTTGATGATCCAGGGAATATTACTAAATGTTTCAACGTTGTTGACTACCGTAGGTTTTCCATATAATCCCTCGACAGGAGGATAAGGTGGTTTCAACCTTGGTCGTCCGGGTCTGCCTTCAATTGATTCTATCAGAGCTGTTTCTTCTCCACAGATATAAGCTCCCGCTCCAAGTCTGACGGATAAGTCGAAACTGAAACCGCTTCCCATAATATCTTCTCCAAGCAATCCCATTTCATAGGCATCTTTTATAGCCTTTCTGATATTATCAATCGATCCGTAATATTCACCTCTGATATAAATATAACCTTTATTTGCACCAACTGCGAATGCGGCAATTGTCATTGCTTCAACAACTGAATGAGGATCCCCCTCCATGATCAATCTGTCTTTGAATGTTCCGGGTTCCCCTTCGTCCGCATTACAGATCACATATTTATCAGGGTTATCAACTTTTGCAGTAAACTCCCATTTCATGCCCGTGGGGAATCCTGCGCCTCCTCGACCTCTTATATTACTTTTTTTAACAACATCGATAACATTTTCGGGTTTCATCTGTTTCAAAACTTTCGCCAATGCCATGTATCCATCGCGTGCAATATACTCTTCAATTGCACGTGGGTCAATGACGCCAACGTTCTTAAGGACTATTCTCTCTTCACGGTTTAGTTTGCCCGCTTCTTTTTTCTCGTGCTTGATAACAGATTTATCGATCATCAAATCTTTGACAATTCTGCCCTTAAGGAAGTGTTCTGTAACCAATTGTTCAGCATCTTCAGAAGAGTTGATTTCATAAAAAACCTCTTCTGGATAAACAGCAACAATAACACCATCCTTATAGACACCAAGACTTCCCGTTTCAAGGACCTCAACCATATCGGATAACTGATATTTTTTAACATTTTCTTCGATTTGTTTTTTAAACTGCCTCGCTCCGCGAAGTGCGCTGCTTGAATCGACAGAAACCAATACCGTCTGTATCTTCATCCTTATCCACGCTCCTCTTCACGAATTTTGTTAATAATATCTAATACCTTATCACGGGTTAAATTCCCGTAAAATTCTTCGTTAATCATAATAACGGGAGATACACCACATAAACCCAAACATCCTGTTTTTTCAAGTGTAAATAAACCATCTTTTGAAGTTTGGGAAAAATCACATCCTAATTCTTTCTTCAAAGTCTCAACAATTTCTTTCCCGCCTGTTACATGACAGGGCAGACTATTACATACCCTTATAACGTATTTACCCCTTTTTTCCACTGAGAACATAGTGTAAAAAGTCAAAACCTCGTAAACTGAAGATTCTGGTACTTTTAACATTTCTGCCACTTTTTCAGCGGCCTCTAAAGGGACAAAGTTGTGAAAATGATTCTGTATCTCATGAAGACAGTTGATTAGTACATCACCCTCTGCCAGACTCTCATCCGTTACAACACCGTTCACTATTTGTTCAACAGCTTGCAGCTCTTTATCTGAAACCACTATCACACCCCCTGTTTATTATTTCATGGTAAAGATAAAAAGGCTGATTTATAAGAAAACCAGCCTTAAATTTTCTATGGAGATTGTATGCTAATCGCACCAAATCGACAAACCTGTATACAGCTACCGCATCTGGTACAAATATCACTATCTATTTCATGAACTTGTTTGACTTCACCGCTGATGGCACTGACAGGGCAAACCCGTGCACAAGCCGTACATCCCACACATTTTTCGGGATCAATCACATACCTGATTAACGGCTTACAAACCTTTGCCGGACATCTTTTTTCGTTAATATGGGCTTCATATTCATCTCTAAAATACCGAAGGGTAGAAATTACTGGTTGAGGAGACGATTGGCCCAAACCACAGAGAGAAGTATCCATGATATTCTTTCCTAATTCTTCTAGGCGTTCGATATCTCCTTCTTCACCTTCACCATCGGTAATTTTTTCCAGCATTTCTAACATAACTCGATTACCTTCACGGCATGGGAGACATTTTCCGCATGATTCTTCCACTGAAAAATCAAGAAAATATTTTGCAACATCCACCATACATGTATCCTCGTCCATAAATATCATGCCACCGGAACCCATCATGGTCCCAAGTTCTTTTAAGGTTTCGTAATCTATAGGTGTGTCTAAGTGTTCTTTCGGTATACATCCACCACTGGGTCCTCCAGTTTGAACAGCTTTAAACTCTTTTCCATCTGGAATTCCACCACCTATATCGTAAACAACTTCTCTCAAGGTAATTCCCATTGGCACTTCTACCAAACCGGTATTTTTTACTTTGCCAGCAAGACAAAATACCTTTGTTCCTTTACTGGTTTCAGTTCCAATACTGGAGAACCATTTCGCACCTTTTGTGAGGATAGGTGGAATATTGGCATAGGTTTCCACATTGTTATTAAGCGTTGGTTTTCCCCATACACCAACCTGCGCCGGGAAAGGCGGTTTAACCCTTGGCTGTCCTCGTTTTCCCTCAATTGATTCAATCAGTGCGGTTTCTTCTCCACAAACAAATGCACCAGCTCCCATTCTAATTTCCAAATCAAAGGAAAAATCGGATCCCATTATATTTTCTCCAAACAAGCCTAACTCCTTTGCCTGTTTGATTCCTTCATTTAAACGCTCTATAGCCAGGGGATATTCTGCTCTTATGTAAATATACCCTTTACTTGCCCCTATAGCATAACCGGCTATTGCCATTGCTTCCAGTAATGAATGAGGATCACCTTCTAAAATGGATCGATCCATAAATGCTCCCGGATCTCCCTCATCTGCATTACATAAAACATACTTTTCATCTCCGGGTACCTTTCGGGTCAAATCCCATTTTAACCATGTGGGAAATCCTGCCCCTCCTCTTCCTCTGAGGCCACTGATCTTTAGTTCTTCAATAATTTCTTCAGGTTTCATAGATAGGGCCTTTTGGAGCGCAAAATAACCATCATGGGCAATATATTCTTCTATCTTCATGGGATCCACAATACCCATATTTCTCGTAGCAATCTTAACTTGTCGTGTAAAGAAAGGATGATCATCATAGGGATTTTGTGTCTTTAAGCTAGATACTGGATTGTCAAGCAATTTATCCTCAACAATTCTTCCTTTCAGGATATGTTCTGACACAATCTTTTCTACATCCTCAGGTGTTAATTTTTGATAATAAACCCCTTCAGGATAAATAACCATCAAAGGACCTGCATCACACATCCCCATACATCCTGTTTCTACTATTTTAACCACATCATGAAGCGCATATTTCTCAACAGCTTTTTCAAGTGCTTGTAAACAACTCTCTTCTCCGGAGGAAATACAACCTCCACCTGCACACATTAATATTGTGTTAGTCGCAACCGGCAACTCTACTCACCTCGCAATCTTTTTTCTGATCAGATTTCGCCCTTTCTGACGAGTAAATCACTGACAACTTTCCCGTTTTTCACATGCTGATCAACTATTCTTGTAACTTGTTCAGGTGAAACATGACCGTAAATGATGGGATCACTGCCCTCCATAACAACTTCAACTGTGGGCTCCACATCACATAATCCCATGCATCCCGATTGAACGACTGAGACATCATTGATGCCGTTTTTCTCCAGCTCGTTAACGACTGCCTGAAGGGTTTCCTTAGCACCTGCAGCTATTCCACAGGTACCCATTGCAACAACTATTTTCCCCTTCTTCTCGGTATCCCTCATCTGAATATCTTTAACGGCCTTTTCCTTTATTTTCATCAACTCATCCAAACTCTTAATCTTTGCCATCTACATTCACCCCCTGTATTTCTTTAATATCTTTGGTATTTCATTAGCAGTCACTTTTCCATAAAAATCCTTTTCCCCGATCAGAACAACCGGTGCCATAGAACATGCCCCAAGACACCTTACGCCATGAAGAGAAAAGTTACCATCCTCAGTTACTTCTTCCATGTCCACTTTTAGTTCCTCTTTAACTCGATCCAGGACTTTATCTGCTCCCTTTACATAACAAGCCGTGCCAAGACAAATCTTGATTTGATGCTTCCCTCTGGGCTTCATGGTGAAGAAATTATAAAAAGTCACCACACCATACACTTGGCTTTCGGGGAGATTTAATTTCTCAGCTACATGGCTTTGGACCTCAATTGGAAGGTATCCGAACATCTCTTGTGCCTTGTGTAGTACTTCAATAAGCACTCCCGGCTTATCTTTTACTTCTTCAATAAACGCGTCAAGTGTCTTGTACAGTTTTTCGTGTTCTGCACAAATAACATTTGATTCTCCTGTTGTCAACAGCAACACCTCCGATTCGTGATTCAGTTCACAAGCTGATAAAAAAAAAGACAGCTCACAAATTGTTATCGAATTCCTATTTTTCCCAGATTATTATAACACAAAGAAATCTGCTCTGGTATCCAAAAAAACAAGAGTTCTTATTTTTTTCTTCTTTTTGAAATTGTCCCGTTTATTTTCTAACTCTCTTTCTTAGAATTAATGTAAAACAAATCATTTTAAACAATTTTAATTCTGTCATAGAATTCAAAACAAACAAATATTGCAAGCGTTTGCATGGTTAAACTTCCTCTAATGCTTTCAGCGTTTCTTTCCGATGTCTTGACTGGTAATCGTATAAATCTCTTTCATAAATTTCTTCCATCAATGGAGAACTAATTAAAAAATCAGCTGTTGCCCGATTAGTGGCAACGGGGATATTATAAACCGTAGCAATTCTCAGGAGTGCCTTCACATCCACATCATGTGAGTGGGGAGAAAGAGGGTCCCAGAAAAAAATCAGACAATTGATAACCCCTTCAGCAATTTTTGCTCCAATTTGCTGATCTCCGCCAAGTGGGCCGCTTTTAAAAGTCTTAACCGGTAAACCAATCTTATCTTCTATTAAACTTCCGGTTGTACCGGTACCATACAAATGATGCGTAGAAAGAGTTCCTCTGTTGTAATGTACCCATTCGATTAAATCCTTTTTTCTGTAATCATGAGCAATGAGCGCAATGTGTTTCTTTTTACCGATTCTGATTTTTTCCGTCATCTTTCTCCTCCATTAAAAAAGTGAATACTGAGCATGTTCCTGTAATCCGTCAAAAGCGTCCATGTCCCTTAAAATGTCAACCGTTGAAACGGATACCAAAGTTCTTCGTTTAAAATCATCAATGGATACAAAATCACTCTTCTGCCTTTCAGAGATAATGGATTGTGCCACTCTATCTCCAAGACCGCTAACTCTGTTTAAGGGAATTCGTAATTTTGAACCTTCTATATCAAAGGAATTAATACTTGATTTTTTGATATTGACCGGTAAAAATTCAAAACCTCTTAAAAGCATCTCCAAAGCAATTTCATTAATAACCCTCATGGCATTTAGCTTCTGTTTACTCATACTGCCATATGCTTCGGGGTCTTTCAACCAATTCTTAATCTTTTCAGGTCCGTTTAAAATTAGTTTGACATCAAATTCTCCGCCTTTTACCGTGAAATAGGTGGAATAAAACGCAAGTGGATGATGAACCTTAAAATACGCTACCCTAAAAGCCATTGAGACATAAGCCGCGGCATGTGCTTTAGGAAACAGGTATTTAATGGATTCACAAGATTTCAAAAACCAGTCTTTTATACCATGTTTTTTCATAAGTTCGATTTCCTCTGGTTTTAAGGTCTTTCCTTTTCGAACAGTTTCCATGATCTGAAAAGCTTGAATGTGTTCTATTCCGCTGTGTATAAGCATGTTCATGATGTCATCACGACAAGCTATTACTTCTTGCAATTTTGCAACCCTATCGTTGATCAAATTCCTTGCATTGTCAAGCCAAACACCTGTACCGTGAGACAACCCTGAGATTCTCACCAAATCAGCAAAGGTTTTGGGGCGTGTTTCCAACAACATACTACGAACAAAAGTGGTCCCAAACTCCGGTATTCCCAAAGATCCGTTTTCTACTCCCGGTATATCCCCCTTTTTTAAACCGAGGGGCTTAAGAGTTGAAAAAATCTCTACTGTTTTCTTGTCATCCATGGGTACCTCTAAAGGATTTATACCGGTTATGTTTTCAAGATAACGCATAAATGTGGGGTCGTCATGACCAAGTGCATCAATCTTAACGAGATCATCGTGAATGGAGTGATAATCGAAATGTGTTGTTTGAACATCGGAATTCCTATCATTTGCCGGATGTTGAACAGGTGTAAATTCAAATACCGTCTTGGACTTTGGTACGATCATTAATCCTCCCGGATGTTGACCTGTGGTTCTTTTCACACCTGCAATTTCCTGTGCTATACGTTCTTTTTCAATATCTTTGATGGATTGTTCTGTTGCTTCTTCAAAACGAAGAACATATCCATAAGCTGTTTTATCTGCAACTGTGCTAATGGTACCCGCTTTGAAAACATGATCCGAACCAAAAAGTTCTTCGATATATTTATGCGCTTTTGCTTGGTATTCTCCAGAGAAATTCAAGTCAATATCGGGAACTTTGTTTCCGTTAAATCCCATAAAGGTCTCAAAAGGAATTTCCTGACCAAATTTCTGTATTTGTGTATCACATGCTGAGCATTTTTTCTCGGGTAAATCATATCCGGAAGAAATGCCTTTGATGCTGGCAAATTCAGTCTTTTTACAGACGGGACAAATGTAATGAGGGGCTAAGGGGTTAACTTCTGTAATTCCCAGTAACGTTGCAACCAAAGATGACCCTACAGAACCTCTTGAACCTACTAAATAACCATCTTCCATTGACTTTTTCACAATTTTTTGAGCAATTAGATATAAGACAGAATAACCATTACCTATGATGGCATCCAGTTCAAAGTTTAGCCTTTCCACAACTTCTTCAGGTGGATTTTCTCCATACATTTTCTGCATGCTTTGATAAGCAATCTCTCGAATTTCATCATCTGCTCCATCTAATTCAGGTGTATGAAGTTTTCTGGTAATTGGCTTGATATCATCTGTTTTCGAAACCAATCGCTTGGGATTGTCAATAACTATTTTTTTGGCCTCTTCCTGAGAACCGGTAATCTTTTGTGCAATTTCCAGCATTTCTTTTGTTGTTCGCAACTGTAAATTTACCGATTGAAACAAATCAGGGGAGAATTTTTTGTTCCGTCTGCGAAGCGCTTTTTCACTTATCTTCATAATAGACCAAGGCTTTTTATTCTCTTGCTTCAAATAATGAACATTCCCCGACATGATACAATCAAGCCCCATTTCATTGCTAAGTTTGTAAAATGCTTGGTACATTTGCAACATCTTATCGTAATTCAGGCCTTCTTCTACTTGAGTATATGCATCGGGTGGCATGATTTCTATAAAATCGTAAAACTGAGCTATTTCCTTCAATTCAGTCTGATCGTAGCCATATCGATACGCTGAAGCCATTTCGCTCATAGGACTTCCCGTACCAATTAACAATCCTTCTCTATTTTGAGATAGCAATTCTTTGGGTATTAAAGGAACACCTTTTCCAAAATATTTGATATGACTTTCAGTAACTAACTTGTATAAATTATAAAGTCCTTTGGCATTTGTCACGTAAACGGTAAAATCTTTACCAAAAAGCTTCTTCAAATCCATTTCACTTTTCAACGAATCCAAATCACTAAGACTGTTTTTCCCCCTGTTATTGGCAATTTCAACCAGGGACAGGAAAACTTTAGCAGTGATATCTGCATCATCAAGGGCTCTATGATGATTAAACTCCTCAAGTTTTAAAGCTTTCACCACTTTATCCAACGAATTACTCTTGATGCTCAATAACGCCCTTGAAAGTGAAAGTGTGTCAACGTAGGCATTGTTGAAATCTTTATTCATAACCGTTTTAACTTGCTGTTTTAAAAAGCGATAATCAAAATTGGCGTTATGAGCAACTAAAAGGGTATCTTCAATAAAAGTTAAAAACTTTGGAAGAATGTCCTCAATAGTAGGTTTTCCTTTTAACATATCGTTTGTAATACCTGTAATATCAGTAATTTTAGAAGAAATCTCTCTTTTTGGATTGACAAGTGAAGAAAATGAATCGATTACTTCTCCATCTTTTATTTTTACAGCACCAAATTCAATGATTGTGTCGTTTAACGGGCTCAGTCCGGTGGTTTCAAAATCGAAAACAACGTATTGCCAATCCCCTATTTGGGTTTTGTTAAACAAAGTTTTATCCAACAACTCTTTGTTATAAACAATTGGTGTAACATCAACCAAATAACCTTCCATGCCAAAAACCGGTTTTATCCCTTTCTTAACACATTTTTCATACAAATCGGGAAATGCCTGAACCACTCCATGATCCGTAACAGCTAATGATTCCCACCCCCATTTAGAGGCAATTTCAATATAATCATCGATCTTCAGTATTGAATCCATGGCACTCATTTGTGTATGCGCATGCAACTCAATCCTTTTCTCAGATGCATCATCTATTATTTCTTCTCTCTGCTGAGCCAATTTTGCTTCATCTATGAAAAAGGCTGGTTTTTGCGTTCGATTATCTAACGTTGCTTTCCCAACCGCAGTAATCCTCGTTCCGTTTTTTACATGTTCGCTTAACCATTTTGCACAATCTCTAAAGGCAATACATTTGACAGAATCTGTTCCATCATATAGTCCCAATGTAGCAACAGAAGAATTATCACGATATTCAAAGGAAAAGACATTCCCCTCAACTGTAAAAACAGATCGATTAAAGACCATTTGATAAATAGGTGTTGGAACATCTGCAAAACTAGCTTTTTCCTTTCTCTTTGAATTTTTTTGAGTAATTTTTGTTGTTTGATTTCTTTCTTGAATTTTTAACTCAGGGATATAGGTGTCTTCATCCATTGAATCCTGAATATCTTCTAGAGTGAATGTCACATCGACTTGATGATGCACCACTTGTTCAATAACTTGTGTTAGCATGCTTTTGTTCTTTTTCATTTTATTCAGGACAAACGAATTTGGAACATGACAACAAATGCAGTTTTCGTTTACAGCTCTTATGTAAACAGCATCAGTCACATATGAGAAACTACCATTTAAGATCTCTAATATCCTTTTCCACCTTAAAACGGTTTCCCTCGCAGGAGACAATTCTTGATTTTCCAATCTGACAACCAAGTCACATCTAAAATAAGCTTTCAAGGCGTTACTTACAATATCCAGTATATCGGATGAAATGTCATCCATACAATTAATCTCAAGGATCCCATATTCCTCGTTATCCTTAAAATCAAAGGAAATACGGTTAATTATGCCATCAAATTCTATTTCTCCTAATCCCAATCTTTTTAATAATTTTGTAATTGGAATTTGAATCTCGGGTATTTCTACAACCATAATACCTCCAATAACTGCTGAATAAAAAAACAATTACTATTAGTCTTTATCTCTTGTGTGAACCTCTGGAATTAGCATGACAAATAGCAGCTGCAAGCGCATCTGCTGCATCATCGGGTTTAGGTGTCGCCTGTAAACCTAGAAACATCTTTAACACCCTTTGAATTTGACCTTTTTCAGCCCGTCCATTTCCTGTCACCGCTTGTTTAATTTCAAATGGGGTATATTCAAATATTTTCAAGCCTTCTTGGAAAGATGCCAACTGAATAACTCCCCTGGCCTCACTAACAGCAAGAGCAGTTGTCACATTTTTAAAGAAAAACAATTGCTCTATGGCTATTTCTTCAGGAGTGTATCTTTGAATGATCTCATTTATCGAATTATAAATCTCATTTAACCGGTAAGGGAGTTTTTTCTTTTTAGTTGTTTCAATCACACCATGAGCTGTATGACTAAATTTATTTCCTGTTAATTGAATGATTCCGAACCCCACACGCCCATATCCCGGATCAATTCCAAGTATGGTTATTGTTTTACTCTGAATATAAACACAACCCCCCAGAAGTACTCTAAAAAACAGGGTCGCTTCAGTCTGAGAAACGAACCCTGTTCTATTTTTATTATACCTAAAAAAGTGGATTAATACTATTTTTATATCTTACAAAAAAGAAAAAATCGGCAGGAAATTTACCAATTTCATTTTGAAGAACATTTTTTTCCCGGTTCATCATCATAGTCAGCGGATATTGTGGTAATTAACAATTCAACCAACTCATTCAAATCATTCATCCTGTAAATAGCGTTCCTCTTCTGTCTCACATCCCGAATTCCTTTGGTATAACCAGCTATAAATCTTTTAAACTGTCCCAATGCCTTTAGTGGTGAATAATCCTCCAACAACAACTCTACATGTCTAAGAATTGTATGAATTTTTTCTTCTAAAGTAATAGACATCGGTTCTCTTCCATTTAAAACCTCTTTGGCATCTGATATAATCCAAGGATTGCCAAAGGTTCCTCTGGCAAAGAGAATACCGCTCACAACATCCGAATAATCACCTATTCTCAGAACATTTTCTAGTGAAAAAATATCTCCAGTCCAAAAAACCTCGCATCGTTCAGTTTTTATTTTATCCAAAACAGTTAAATCTGCAATACCCGAATACATTTGTTCAACGGTCCTACCGTGAATAGATACAAAGTCCACTCCCATCTCGTCACAAATGTTAATCACATCAAGATAATTTTCATACCCTTCCCAGCCTTTTCGAATCTTTAGACTCAAATTTTTATCTGTTCCCTCAACAATAATCCTGAGTTGTTTGATAATTTCCTTCAATTTATCAGGATCATGCAACAACGCAGAACCTGACCCATTTCTCACAACCTTTCTAACTGGACAAGCAGCATTGACATCTATCCCATTTACTTTAGGATAATTGGCTAAAATATAGTCAGCGGCTTTTGAAAGATCCAAGGCATTATTTGCGTATATCTGAACAAAACAAGACTCATCACGATCAGGCAACAGATTAAGAGTACCGTTATCCATTCGCGAAACACCGGTTGCATTGATCATCTCCGTAAAAATGATATCCACAGCTTGAAAATTGGTTTCCCTTATTAATTGCCGATAAGCTCTATTTGTAACGCCTGCCATGGGGGCAAGCACAAGTTTGAACTTTTTTTTCTTTTTCATTTTTTCACCAATCATTGATACCTCAGCAAAGAATTTGCTATTTTTTCAGAAGCATCACCTTGCCCAAAAGGATTTGAGGCAACAGACATGCTTTGGTATAAGGAGTAATTTTCAATCAATAACGAAGCGTTTTCAAAAACTGAATCAGCATCTGTCCCAATCAATTTAGCAACACCCGATTGAATGGCTTCAGGTCGTTCGGTGGTTTCTCGTAAAACTAAAACAGGTTTTCCCAATGAAGGAGCTTCTTCTTGAACTCCCCCAGAATCACTAATGATAAAGCGACAGTCTCTCATTAGAGCCACAAACTCCAGATATTCAACAGGATCTGTTAAAATGATCTGATCAATCCCATCTAACTCTTTATAAACAACGTCCCTTACAGCGGGATTATAATGAACGGGAAAGATTAATTGATAGTCAGGATTTGCTCTGATCAACTTCTTGATCCCTTTCATGGTATTGGTCATTCTGCTACCGTGATTTTCCCTTCTGTGCATGGTCATAAGAATATACTTTTTATCCGTTAATCCGTATTTATTTACAATCCCATCCAGCTCTCTGCTCTTTTTATTAATAATCCACAACAAAGCATCAATAACTGTATTCCCAGTTATTACGATAATCTTTTCATCGATATTATCTTTGACCAGATTTTCTTTAGCCTCTTTTGTGGGCGCAAAATGTAAAGATGCCAGCTGAGAAGCCATTCTTCTGTTCAATTCTTCGGGAAAAGGATCCAATCGGTTAAAAGAGCGTAATCCCGCTTCAACATGGCCAACAGGTATCTTATGATAAAAAGCGATCAAAGACCCAACAAATGTTGATGTTGTGTCGCCTTGTGTCAGTATCCAGTCGAATGACTCTTGTTTAAAAACGTCATCGATGGCATCGCATAGCCTGGCGGTTAAACCGGCAAGACTCTGCCTGTGCTTCATCACATTTAAATCATAATCAGATTTAACTGAAAAGAGGGATAAAACCTGATCCAACATCTCCCTATGTTGAGCTGTCGCTATGACTTTAGCATCAACTCCATGTTCTTTTAGTTTGTGATATAACGGGGCCATCTTTATTGCCTCAGGCCTGGTACCAAAAATCATTCCAACTTTCAAAAAATCACCCCATATAATACGCTTCAAAGTGTTTGAAGCAATCCATATTCTCGCAATGTAATGCGATACCCTTATCTTTTAGCAATTCCATAGCTTTGAAACCTACAGGATCATGTAGTTTCGCCAGATAAGTGGCTACATGCAAATGCAAACATTTGATCCCTTTTTGATCTTTTATCCCACCAATCCCCAATTCCAGTGCATTGGGATAAGAGTCTTCAATCTCTTGATAATTTATCAATGAATGGGATAATCGATCTTTGCGTTCCTTTGTATAATAAGCATCTATCTGCTGATAGGTATTGGTATTTTTCAACTCATCCAACATCGTTATTGCACCTGACTCCTCTAGTTTTGAAAGATGATAGTTTAAATGTGGGCAAACAAGATAATAAGTCGTTGGAAAAGGCTCTTCGTTTTTCAAGGGAAAACTTTCAATAACTTGGCTGAACCCATATTTACACCTTGATGCACATCGATAATAATTTGTCGGGACTGATTTTTTTTTCATTTGTTTTGGTAATACTACTTGATCCAAATCTGCCCAATTTAAAGCATAAAGATAAGCAGAGGATTCTTCAAGTGTCAGTTCTTCATCTTCCCACAGGGTGTTAAAACCGGCTTTTAGAAAATCTTGAGTCCAGTTCTTTTTTGAAAAAGGAACTGCAACACTGATCACTTCACATCCGAAATGATTGGCATATTGTTCCAAATACGGCAAGATCTTTTCAAGCCATTCACCAGGTTGTGTGTACAGGCAAATGGAAAACAACTCTTTTTCATGTTCATGCAAACCGGCTATCAATTTCCCTTCATCACACTCGAATAAAAATTTGTCCGTTAAGTATTCAGTTGAGGGATAATACGTCCAGGCATCCACAATTGCTTCATGTGATGCAAAAAGCAACTGTTTGAAGTCCTTTTTGGATCTGGAAATCTCTTCCGGAAAAACAGGCCTGACACTCACATCTTGTTTCAAACAAGAGGGGGTAGTATCTTTTCTCAGGGTTTTCTCTAATAAATAATAGCCATTCACCTCTTCAAAAAAGGCCTTTTTTGATAAATAAATACTATCTTTAGTCTGGGAAAAGATTAACGCCATATACGATTTCACACCGCGTTTTAAAACTTCTCGCATTATCTCTTTGGTAACGAGTTTGGCTAAACCTTGACCTCGGTAATCCACATGGACCCTTAGTCCCTCTCCATAAGCTACTCCGTTGAAAATCGTTGCATGGTCAATGGCACAAATTTTATCATTTTCCAAATCACGGACAATCAAAAATGGGTCTGTAATATTCAACCATCTATCCAATAAATAGGGAATGTAATCGTAACCTTCCCATATTTGTGAACAAAGTTCAATAATCCCAGATTTATCCTTATATGTGGGTCTTTCCACACGATAACTCATGTTAGTCACCTCAAAAAAAGGGATACATCAAATTCATGTATCCCATCATATCATGCATTTTCTAATTTTAATTTACTAAAATCTTTTAAAAAGACTTATGACTCTCCACCGGGATTTTTAAACTTATAGCCTTTTCCCCTTACAGTCATAATGTATTGTGGGTTCGAAGGATCTTCTTCAATTTTCGTTCTCAATCTACGGATGTGAACATCTACTGTTCTTGTATCACCGTAATAGTCATAACCCCAGAGACTGTCCAACAATACATCTCGACTAAATACCTTACCTTCGTTTTCAGCCAGGAATCTCAGCAGTTCAAATTCCAACGGAGTCAAATTCTTAGCTTCTCCACGAACCAAAATCTCATATCTCTCCAGATCAATTTCAAGATCTTTTACAGCTATTCGCTTGGGTTTTTCTGCCTTCTGTTCCAGTGAGCGTTGAATTCTTCTAAAAATAGCTTTAATCCTAACGAGTACTTCTCTGACACTAAAAGGCTTGGTAATATAGTCATCAGCACCCAGTTCAAGTCCCAGGATTTTATCAAATTCTTCTGTTTTTGCGGTTAAGAAGATTATTGGCTTGTTCTGATGTTTTTCATGTGCCCTAAGTTTTCTGGTTAAATCAAATCCATCAACGTCAGGCAGCATAACATCGATGATAAACAAATCGATATCTTCATCGTTATCGGCATATTCCATTGTTTCCTCTGCATTATAAGCTTTTAAAACTTCATATCCATCTTTTTTTAGATTATAACTCAAAAGTTCGACTATAGAAGGCTCATCATCGACTACTAAAATCTTTCTCTTCATGCTTTTCAGCTCCTTTATTTTTTTTAATTCAATCATACTCTCAAGCTCTCAATTAAGATTTTAACATAATTACAAAACATTTTCAAGTTTTATCGATACAAAGAAAAAGATTTTACAGTTAACATTAGCCTTAAAAGAAATAAACCCTTGTAGTAAGCTATTTATAGATATTATAGGGCTAATGGTCAATATAATAAGAAACGATTATCCTTCGTTTTCTATACAAATAAATTTACTTCTTGTGATTTTTTCACGTTTTCCTTAATGTTCGCTTTCCTAAAAATAATCTCTTTATGTTAGAATCTACAAAACGATACAAAAGGAGTCAAAATGAACAGTATTTATATTGCTAATGATTCAGATTCAAAAATAAATACCGCAAAAGAATCCACTGTTTATAAGATCATGATAAATGGAAAAGATAACTTGATTAAAGCTGAAGATGGGAGAATGGTTTTGGGAGAACTTGCACCATTTGAATTTAATCCCATTCAACAGGCATTCCATCAATATTATGACGGCGGAAATGCCGTTATTGCTACACCAACGGGATCTGGAAAAACGGTTGTTGCTTTCATGGCCATGCAAAAGAAATTGAAAGCCGGACAAACAGTAAAGCGAACCATATATTTGTCACCTACCAGAGCGTTGGCAAGACAAGTCTACCAGGATTTAAAAGAGACAAAATTCAGGATTTACCTGCGAACCGGTGAAAATAAAATGGACGTAAAAGATAATTTCGATATCGTGGTAGCTACCCCGGAAGCCTATCTGGCTTCACGTCATTCCAACTCTTCATGGACGCAGGCCGCTGAATTGATCATCATTGATGAAGCCCATATGTTAGTACAAAACTCAAGAGGCATTGTTTATGAGGAATGTATCGTTCACGCAATGGGAGACAAAAAAACTCTTTTTTTATTATCTGCAACTATGCCTGATGCTTTAGAAATGGCAAATTGGATTGACGCTTCCTTGTTGATCGAAAGTGATTGGCGTCCTTTACCGTTAGAACGATCGTTTGTTAAAATTTCCGCTCCAAGCCGGAAAAACCGAAAAAAGATTGCTAAATCCATTTATACTCAAATTTTAGAGGATAATATCCAAAAGGGTATTAAAACAATGATTATTATTCCCTCAAAAAAGAGTGGTTGGTATCTGCTGGAGGGCTTTGAGGAGATGGGAATTCCAGTTCTCAACAGAGCTGTTCCCTATATTAAACGTAACCTGAATCAGAATGCCGTTGTGGCTTTTCATAACGCTGATATCCCCATTGAAGAACGTCATGATATTGAAAAGGCCTTTAAAAATCCCAAAGATCCGCTAACAGTACTTGTTTCCACACAAACATTAGCTTATGGGTTCAATTCTCCAACCGATGACATACTCATCTTTGTAAAATATTCACCTTATAACGATGATAACTTATGGCCAACCTTTTTGGATATCCTACAATTCGAGGGAAGGGCCGGCAGAAAAGGCCACACAGTCAGAGGATACGGTAGAGTCATGTTCTCAACAGGTAGTCGGGGAAGTCGAACTCAAGAGATACTGGAAGAGAAACTGAAGCGAGGATTGGACGATCAACTTGAAACAGCTCTTGACCGTTCATTCAGCGTAGTATCCCAAGGTTATTCCCGTCATTTTAACACCTCCATCACCCGAGAATTAGGTGATATTGAGCTGGCTGCATTGGGTATTATGTCCGTTGATCCGGTTAGAATTTTAGATACACATTATAAAAGCAATGACAAGAAAAAAGTTCTTCGAAAGGCCTATAAAAGATTATCCGAAATCAAAATGCTGGAAGATGATAACATTACGAATCTAGGGCTTTTAACCGCTTCATACATGCTTAATCCCGAAAAAGTTTCACAATTCTTTAGTGTTATCCCTAAAACTAACGATGGGGAGCCGGATCAGGCCTCCTTTTGGAACAGATATGAGGCAACTGCCGTTTTAATCCCTACAACTGGTACGATACCTAGCCATTATCCACCCTTTCTGCCAATCTTTCCGGGCATGTGGAATGTGGCAACATTATCCGGGAATTTCCCTGATACTGGTATTATGCAATACGGGTTGGGAACTGTTGCCATGCGAATCGGTTTGGGCTATAAGGAAAACACAGCCACAGCTATGAGGCAGCGTCCACCGGCATGGACATCATCCCTGGCCAATGATATGCAGTTGGTCTTGAGTTTTATCAGACAAGGTGCCGGTAGAGGTTTTTGGCCTGACTTAGGAGAAAATGAATATCAGCGGATCATGCGATCCCTTTCGTATGGTATTCACCCTTATTATTCACTGCTCACAGAAATAACAGGCATAGGAAGTATTCGTGCGGGAATTCTCAGTTTGGTGGCTATTAACGCCGGAATAGAATCTGATGTTGAATTGGTATTAAAGATTCTTACAGAAGAACAAACTGTATTAAACCAATGGCCTAACACCCAAAGATATCTCCAGACCTGGTATTCCTTGCAGGCAAAATGGTTAAAAGAAGAACTTGAAACACCGGTTGACATTTCTATTAATGATTTACTCAACTTAGATTATCAAACCTTTCAGGAAGCGATATACTTGGTACAAAAAGAAGCAAAAGAAAAGGGTAAGACATTCTACTCAACTCCCATCATCCCTTATGAAAGACATCCTGTGGCGGCTGTGGAAGAAGTTTTTCGGCAAAAACACCCGGATTCTTCTCTTTTTATTTTACCGGACACACAAAAACAATCTGACAAAGATTCCATGTACACACATTCCATTACTTTGGTTGGCAGTGATTTTAAAGGAGACATCAAAGGAAAGGTTAAACTGTACGCACCTGGTCGGTTACCACCAGCATCTATTTTGGATTTCATACCACATTCAGAACCCTTTTTGGCCACAGACACCAGAAAGTATATTTGGGTGGACTAATTTTGTATATTTCTACTATGGAGGAAAATGATGAAAGTAGTCAAATTTGGAGGTTCCAATTTAAAAAAGAGAGAAGACATTTCAAAACTTGTCAAGGTTATAAAAACTTATAACAAACCTTTAATTATTGTGATATCAGCCCTGTATGGGATGACAGACACCATCATCTCAACCATCGAAAACGTCCACAGAGATTTTAATTCAATTGACCAATTACAGCAAACTCTATTAACCGCCCACAAGGCAATTCTTTCGGATTATCTTAGTGAAAACACTGAAACTCAAAAAACGTTTTCCGAACTTGAAAAGCGTGTTGAAGAGATGAAACGATTCCTCCTGGGTATCCATTATATCGGCGAAGCCCCTGATTTTGTGAGAGACACAGTGCTTAGTTACGGAGAAAGACTCTCTGCTTTCACACTTTTTAAAATTTTAAATCAACTTAGCATTGATTGCAAAGAGGCAACGCCTGAAGACATGGGACTTATCACCGATGGAGAATTCGGCAATGCCAGTGTAGATTTTGACAGATGTTCCGGTCGGGTAGCCTCTTTTTTCAGTGATGATTTGATCTATATTGTCCCGGGTTTTTACGGAATCTCGGAAACGGGAAAAGTTAACCTCTTCGGTAGGGGTGGAAGTGATTACTCAGCAGCAGCTATTGCGAGATGTGTTAAAGCACAATCGTTAGACCTATGGAAAGATGTCAAAGGGTTTTTAAGTGCTGATCCAAAAATTGTACCCAATGCCTGGAATATAAAAAGGATGTCCTATTTGGAAGCAGCTGAATTATCCTACTTTGGCGCGGAAATTATACATCCAAGAGCGTTTGAACCACTGAAACCAGATGATATCCCCCTCAATCTCTTCAATATAGATGGTGATTTGGATGACATCAAACCTTTGACAGTCATTTCTTCAACAGGGGTAAAAACCAGTTTTATCGTAAAAAGCTGTTCCTACACCGATGACATCGGGATTTTGAAACTAAAAGGTCCCGGAGTTGGTGTAAAACCAGGTATCCTGGCTGATGTAACAAACGCCATGAAGCTGGAAGGTATCAACATCAAATCCGTTCTGACCTCACAAACGATTATTTCTATTTTGCTTTCTTCAACTGATCTGTACAAAGCCTATCAACTGCTACAGAACTTGGACGTCCATGGTGTCAATGAAGTTGAAATACAAGATAAGATTTCTTTAATAGCAATCGTTGGTGAAGGTTTAAATGACACACATGGTATAGCGGCAAAGTTATTCAACGCCATATCTCGGCAAGGAATCAACGCAAAAGTTGTATCAATGGGCATATCAGATGTTGCAAGTTATTTCATAGTAGATTCAGATCAAAGAAATGATGCCATAAAATCCATTCATAAGGAGTTTTTTAATGAAAAACATAGATGAAATCAACAAAAAGATTAAAGAAAACAGAGCTGTTGTACTTACAGCCTCCCAAGCAAAGGAATATGCTGAAGATGAAGGTTCAAAGAGTTTGGCAGAAAAATGCGATGTTGTAACAACAGCTACTTACAGCCCCATGTGTTCATCTGGAGTTTTTATAAACACGGGTCATACTAACCCACATATGAAAATGCAAGAAGTCTTTTTGGATGATGTACAAGCTTATGGTGGCATTGCCTGTGCTGATTTTTATCTGGGTGCCACTCAAGAAAGTGTCAGCGATAAAACCTATGGTGGTGCCCATGTAATAGAAAAACTGGTAAAAGGAGAAAAGATATCATTTAAAGCAGATGGCACATCAACGGACTGCTATCCCAAAAGTCATTTTTCAAAAGAAATAACCGTTGATGATTTGAATCAGGTGTATTTCTTCAACCCCAGAAATTGCTATCAAAATTACAATGCCGCTTGTAATTCATCAGAGAAAGAACTCAAAACATACATGGGCAGTCTTTTACCAAACCTTGGTAGTGTTAATTTTGCAGGAGCTGGAGAGATATCTCCATTGATGAACGATCCTTATTTACAAACTATCGGTATTGGCACCCGCATCTTTTTTTGCGGTGGAGAAGGATTTATCAGCTGGGAAGGCACTCAATACAACGCATCCGCTATAAGGGATGAGAAAACGCATTTACCCATTGCTCCTTCCGCTACTCTGGCCATCACTGCTGATCTCCGACAAGTGAAACCTGAGTTTATCACCCCTTTATATATCAAAGGATACGGTGTGAGCCTTTACATCTCAATCGGTATCCCAATCCCGGTTCTAAACTCGGATATAGCCCATGCGCTTTCAATAAGAAATAAGGATATTTGTACGCAAGTCCACGATTTCGCAACAGGAGAAACAATTGGAACGCTAACTTATGAACAACTACATAAAAATAATAATCAATTATTAGGTAAAAGGCCAGTTTCAAGGACGATGTCAAAAATACGAGAAGCCTATAAAATAACTGAAATATTAAAAAAACAAATTGAATCCGGAACCTTTGAATTGACGCAACCGGTAAAACCATTACCAATCTACGGAAAATGTACCCCTATAGAAAAATAAAAAAACCGGTTATCAGATGTCTTCTCAATAACCGGCTTTATATATTGCATTAAGCTGTTGTTTATTTCTCAGTAGGACCAATAGAACTATTTGACACATTTAATTTCCCGGATGCTTTGACTTTTCGCCAGGCGTAAATACCCAAAACGATAATTGTGATGATAAATGGCAGCGATTGGGTGAATTCATAGGGAATGTCAAATATCTGTAATGAATAGGAAGCAGCTTCTGTAAACCCAAACAGGAAAGAACCCGCTGCGACACCAAAGGCATTTAGCCCTCCAAGAGCTTGTGCAGCTAACGCTATCCACCCTCTTCCCGCTGTCATATCTCTGGCAAACCAAGAAACATATCCCATTGACAGAAAAAGACCACCCAAACTTGCAAGAAACCCACTAAGCATCAAAGCGATAAATCGGGTTTTTACAACGGAAATCCCAACCGATTCTGCAGCATCAGGATTTTCACCTACGGCCCTGATCCTTAAACCCAAAGGGGTTTTATACATCATATACTGAACCACAAAGATTAAAACAATTGCCACGTAAGTAATAGAATGGTGACCGCTTAATATATCACCAAGAATTGGGATTTTGTCTATAATTGGAATGGTTACATTAGGAATAAGTAATGAATTAACCGATGCGGAAGATCCTTTATCACCTGTCAGCATTGCAAGGAAAAAGATGGTCCCCCCGCTCGCAAAGATATTTAACGCGATGGCAGCTAAAATAATATCCGTTTTTAATTTTAAGGCAAAATAAGCCAAAATTGCAGCCATTAAAGTCCCTACAATTACACCAAAAATAATAGCCAACCATAGGCTCCCTGTAAAGCCGCTGACGATAACTCCTATGAAAGCCGAAATAAGCATGATGCCTTCCAAGGCAATGTTGGGGGTTCCGGCTGATTCTGCAATTAAGGCCCCCAATGCTGCAAGAAGAATAGGGGTTGTTACCCTGATTCCCGCAGCAATAAAATCCCATGATAATATCCCTTGAAGCATATCATTCATTTTGCCTCACCTACTTGTACTGGAGTGTCATTTGTTTCGTTTTGCGTTGCCTCTTTGTTAATGCTTCGTTGTTTCCATTTGGCAAGGAAGGCTTCTGCTGTAACCAGCAAAATAATAACGGCTTGTAAGATAGCGACGATTTCAGGAGCGATATTGGTATATCTTCCCATTATTTTCGCACCCACACGAATATAGGAAAGAAAAAGAGCCGCCAGTGGGACAAAAAGCGGGTTATTTCTTGCCAAAGTGGCTATGATAATACCATCCCATCCATATCCCGGAGAATACAACCATAAGAACCGACCATGATAACCCAGTAATTCAACGATACCTGCAGAACCAGCCACCGCACCTGCAGCTACCTGGACTTGTAAGATCATCTTGGAAGAATTAATACCGGAATATTCAGCAAATTTAATATTATCTCCGATTAATTTGACCTTATATCCCCATGTTGTCTTTCTCATGATGAACCACACCAATATAGTCATTCCCAAAGCGAAGAAAATACCAATATGCCATCTGTACCTTTCATTTAGCAAGGGAAGCATGGCCTGTTGCTGAAATTCGAGAGATACAAGGGATCCCGCTTCTGTATCTCTCAAAAAGGTCTTAATAATGAACAGACCCATAAAAAAGGCAACATAGTTCAGCATTAGTGAAGTGACTAATTCAGAGGCCTTTAATTTAGCTTTCATAAAACCAGGTATAGCCGCAAATCCTGCACCAACTGCCATTGCGGTAAGAATTACAAATAAAGTTGAAACAAAAGGAATCCCAGGAAAATATATGGCAACGGCTGTTGCCACAGCGGCACCAAGAAACATCTGACCTTCTGCACCAATGTTAAATTGTTTAGCGGTAAAGACCATAGAAACTGCAAGACCCGTAATGATAATCGGAACAGCTTCATTGATCCATTGAATAAATCCACTTTGATTAAAAGCAGCTCCTGTAAAACGCCATCTCACAAGAGCTCCCGTTAAAAAATATTTATAGGCTTCATTAGCACTGTCAAAAGCCTCTTTCATCTTTTTCATAAAGGCGATATCTGTTGAAGGAAAACTGGCAATAAACA